>NZ_JBEUPD010000016.1:0-201643 GCF_040492135.1 Actinomadura sp. NPDC000600 | reverse complement strand
CGGGCGGGCACGGGGCGGGCGGGCGAGCACGGGCCGGCGGCCGGGGCAGGGCTCGGCAGGGGCAGGCGGCTCGGGCGATGGCCGCGCGGGCGCCGGCGCGCGCGGCGTCCCCGCCCGCGGACATCCCCGGCGCCATTGGTGCGCGGGTGCACAGAACGCTTTGCGGGCGAGTTTTGTGGCGTGCGCCATCGCGCTTTGTGGTTTTAGTCGCATGCGAATGCGGGGGCCGAGTCGTCGCTTTGCGATACGTGCCGAACGGTGAACTCGGTCACGCGGAGGCGCGATTCCGGACCGGGGGGAGTCTCCGGAGGGGCGGCCGGCGCTTCCGCGTCCGTGGCGGTGCCCTGGCGGCGGGCTGGGGGGAGCTGGTGCGGTGGGGGTGTCCTCCGGGCCGAACGAACGATCTTGGCGGTGTGTTGTCGAGGATGACAGTAACGGTGCCGGGGCGACGTGCGGAACGGCGCGGCGTGACGAGTGTCACTCGGTCGGGATCACTTGTGGGAGCCCCCGCGGGGACGGCCGGGACGGCGTCCCGGGGCGGTGGCGGGACCGTGGCGCAGGGGCCGCTCAGGGGAGCGAAGCGCAGCGGCGAACGGGTACCGAGTGCCACATGTGCGGGCAGAATGGGCGGATTTTCACGATCATGCGAAAGTCCCAGCAAGCCAAGGGGTTGGGGCTCTGAGGGGCCGGAGTTGGGTACACTCTGTATTCAGGACACTCCGAGGAGTGATTTTCGTGAATTTGTGGTGGGCTAAACGGCACTTCACGTTGCCTTATGGGTGGTGAACTCGCTAGTTTCCCAACCCGTCCGACTCCGTCGAGTGGAAACCTGAGGTGACCCGGCGTGGCTCTTCCGCCCCTAACCCCCGAACAGCGCGCCGCAGCCTTGGAGAAGGCTGCCAAGGCTCGCAAGGAGCGGGCCGAGGTTAAGAACAAGCTGAAGCACGGGGGAACCTCGCTCGCCGAGGTTCTCAAAGAGGGTCAGTCCGACGACGTCATCGGAAAGATGAAGGTGTCGGCCCTCCTGGAATCGCTGCCCGGTGTGGGCAAGGTCCGTGCGAAGCAGATCATGGAGCGCCTGGGCATCGCCGAGTCCCGCCGTGTGCGGGGCCTCGGCGCCAACCAGCGCGCTTCCCTGGAGCGTGAGTTCGGCGGAAGTGCGAACCGCTGACGTGCGACTCACGGGCGGGCGCGGCGGCCAGACCGCCGCGGCCGGCTCGGGGCGACCCGGGAACGGCACCATCCCGTCCGGCTCCGGCGCACCCATCGCTGCGCCGGAGGGCTCCAGGCCGAATGGCCCGCTCGCGCGGCGGCTGACGGTCCTGTCCGGGCCGTCGGGCGTCGGCAAGAGCACGGTCGTCGCCGAGATCCGGCGCTCACACCCCCGGGTGTGGCTGTCGGTCTCGGTGACCACCCGGGCCCCCCGCCCGGGTGAGACCGACGGTGTGCAGTACTTCTTCGTCGACGACGCCGGTTTCGACCGGCTCGTCGCCGAAGGGGAGCTCCTCGAATGGGCCGAGTTCGCGGGCAACCGCTACGGCACCCCGCGCCGGCCTGTCGAGGAGCGCCTCGCCCGCGGCGAGCCGGTCCTCCTGGAGATCGACCTCCAGGGCGCCCGGCAGGTCCGGCGGTCCATGCCCGCGGCGCAGCTGGTGTTCCTCGCTCCCCCCAGCTGGGAGGAGCTCGTCCGCCGCCTCACCGGACGCGGCACCGAGCCCCCCGAGGTCATCGAGCGCCGCCTCGACGCGGCCCGCGTCGAACTCGCCGCCGAGAAGGAGTTCGACGTCACGCTCGTCAACACGGCCGTGCAGGACGTGTGCGACGAGCTGCTAGCCTTGATGGCTGACCAGTAGCCGTTCTACCTAGCGGAAGGCCACCGAGTGGCAGCCAGCAACGAGGGCATCACCAACCCTTCGATCGACGAGCTCCTCGAGGTCGTCGACACCAAGTACGGCCTCGTGAGCATCGCGGCCAAGCGCGCCCGGCAGATCAACGCCTACTACGCCCAGCTGGGCGAGGGCCTGCTGGAGTACGTCGGCCCGCTCGTCGAGACGCAGGTCCAGGAGAAGCCGCTGTCGATCGCCCTCCGCGAGACGCGCGAAGGCCTCCTGAACGCCGAGCCCATCGAGGGCTAGGGGCTACCGGGGGCGACCGATGCTGCTCGTCGGCCTCCGGCCGCCTTCGCCCAGGCCGCGTCCGCTGCGCCGCCTGGGGGGCGACCCCCAGACCCCCGGGCCGGGGCGACCGATGCCGCTCCTCGGCCTCCGGCCGCCTTCGCCCAGGCCGCGTCCGCTGCGCCGCCTGGGGGGCGACCCCCAGACCCCCGGGCGAGCCAAGGCAGCCTCCGGCAGGACCCCGGCATGAGGGCGGGGGGCGTGTGATGGGATCGTGGGCCGTATGACCTCCCCCAGGCCGCGCGTCGTGCTCGGAGTGAGCGCCGGAATCGCCGCGTACAAGGCGTGCGAGCTGCTCCGGCGGCTCACCGAGTCGGGCCACGACGTCACCGTCGTGCCGACCGCCGACGCGCTCCGCTTCGTCGGAGAGCCCACCTGGGCCGCGCTGTCCGGCAAGCCGGTGTCCCCGCGGGTGTGGGACGGCGTCGCCGAGGTCCCGCACGTCCGGCTGGGGCAGCAGGCCGACCTCGTGTTCGTCGCGCCGGCCACCGCCGACCTGCTCGCCAAGGCGGCGCACGGACTCGCCGACGACCTGCTCACCAACACCCTGCTGACCGCCCGCTGCCCCGTCGTGTTCGCGCCCGCGATGCACACCGAGATGTGGCAGCACCCCGCCACGCAGGCCAACGTCGCGACGCTGCGGGCACGCGGCGCCGTCGTGGTGGAGCCCGCCTCCGGGCGCCTGACGGGCAAGGACACCGGGCCCGGGCGGCTGCCCGACCCCGCCGAGCTGTTCGAGATCGCCCGGCACGTGCTCGCCCGCGGCGCCGGCGGGCGCGACCTCGCCGGACGGCACGTGGTGGTCTCCGCCGGCGGCACCCGCGAGGCCATCGACCCCGTCCGCTTCATCGGCAACCGCTCGTCCGGCCTGCAGGGCTACGCCCTCGCCCGGACCGCGGTGGCCCGCGGCGCCAGGGTGACGCTCGTCTCCGCGAACGTCGCCCTGCCCGACCCGGCGGGCGCCGAGACCGTCCCGGTCGGGTCGGCCGAGGAGATGCGCAAGGCGGTGGTGGAGGCGGCCGGGTCGGCCGACGCGGTCGTCATGGCGGCCGCGGTCGCGGACTTCCGGCCGGCCGACTACCGCGGCTCCAAGATCAAGAAGGCCGAGGGGGCGGAGCCGGAGCCGATCCGGCTCGTCAAGAACCCCGACATCCTGGCCGAGCTGGGAGCGAGCCGCCGTCCCGGCCAGGTGATCGTGGGCTTCGCCGCCGAGACCGACGACGTCCTCGCCAACGGCCGGGCCAAGCTCGCCCGCAAGGGCTGCGACCTCCTCGTCGTCAACCAGGTCGGCGAGAACCTCACCTTCGGCCGCCCCGACAACGCCGCGACCGTCCTCGGGGCGGACGGGTCGGCGACCGAGGTGCCGCGGGGCGCCAAGGAGGCGCTCGCCGAGGTCGTCTGGGATCTCGTCTCGGCGCGGCTGGAGGGCCCGCCGTCAGGCGTTCGTCAGGGCGAAGGGCGATGATCCGGCTAGACTTCTGGCCCTAGCGTCCATTGGCCCTAACATCCATGGGGAACCATGGCGGGGGGCGGCGTCCCTCGCCGAAGTCGACAAAGAATCCGTTCTGCGACGTCAGTCAGCAGCCGCTGCAAGGAGTTCACGTACGTGTCTCGCCGCCTGTTCACCTCCGAGTCGGTGACCGAGGGTCACCCGGACAAGATCGCGGACCAGATCAGCGACGCGATCCTCGACTCGATGCTCAAGGACGACCCGAAGAGCCGGGTCGCCGTCGAGACGATGATCACGACCGGTCAGGTCCATGTGGCCGGTGAGGTCACCACCGAGACCTACGTGGACATCCCGGGCGTGATCCGGGAGAAGATCCTGGAGATCGGCTACGACTCGTCCAAGAAGGGCTTCGACGGCCACTCCTGCGGCGTCTCGGTGTCGATCGGCGCGCAGTCGCCCGACATCGCGCAGGGCGTCGACGACGCCTACGAGACCCGCGAGGGCGAGGGCGTCGACGACCTCGACCGGCAGGGCGCGGGCGACCAGGGCCTGATGTTCGGCTACGCCACCAGCGAGACGCCCGAGCTGATGCCGCTGCCGATCACGCTGGCGCACCGGCTCGCCCGGCGGCTGTCGGCGGTCCGCAAGAGCGGCGACGTGCCGTACCTGCGCCCCGACGGCAAGACCCAGGTCACCATCGAGTACGACGGCGACCGCGGCGTCCGCCTCGACACCGTCGTCGTGTCCAGCCAGCACGCTCCCGACATCGACCTGAAGGAGCTGCTCGCCCCGGACGTGAAGGAGCACGTGGTCGACCCGGTGCTCGCCGAGTTCGACCTCGACACCGACAACTACCGGCTGCTGGTGAACCCGACCGGCCGCTTCGAGATCGGCGGCCCGATGGGCGACGCCGGCCTCACCGGCCGCAAGATCATCGTGGACACCTACGGCGGCATGGCCCGGCACGGCGGCGGCGCGTTCTCCGGCAAGGACCCGTCCAAGGTGGACCGCTCCGCCGCGTACGCGATGCGCTGGGTCGCCAAGAACATCGTCGCCGCGCAGCTCGCCGACCGCGCCGAGGTGCAGGTCGCCTACGCGATCGGCAAGGCCCACCCGGTCGGGGTGTTCGTGGAGACGTTCGGCACCGAGAAGGTCGCCCCCGAGAAGATCGAGAAGGCCATCGGCGAGGTCTTCGACCTGCGCCCGGCCGCGATCGTCCGCGACCTCGACCTGCTGCGCCCGATCTACTCGCAGACGGCGGCCTACGGCCACTTCGGCCGCGAGGAGCCCGACTTCTCCTGGGAGTCGACCGACCGCGCCAAGGACCTGGCCTCCGCCGCCGGCCTGTAACCGGTCTCAACGAAGAAGGGCCCCGGGACGCCCCGGGGCCCTTTCTCGTCCCACGCCGCTGTGTCAGCGACGCCGCTGTTTTGGCCCCCGGGATGGTGGCTCCTGTGACGGTGGCTCCTGTGACGATGGCACCCGGTTGTTTCGGCCAGGGCGCTCGTTCGGGGCAGTGTGGCGCTGTGCTCGGGCTGGGCTCGGCCGGGTCAGGAGGCGCAGTGGTTGCCGCGGTGCAGGCCGTAGCGGGCGGCGATGGTGTAGCGGCCCTGGGCGCGCGCCTGCAGCCGGACGAACTCGCCCTCGCGCGCCAGGCAGGCGTCCCCGCCCGTCACGCTCAGCCAGGGGGACCAGGAGACCCGCACCAGGAAGGATCCGCTCGACGGCACGTCGACGACGAGCTTCCCGGAGTTGAGCGTGCTGACGAAGGCGGGCCGGTCGACCAGCGGCGTGGGGCTCGCCACGCGGTACAGCCGCCAGTGCTCGTCCCGCCAGATCTCCGTCAGGTACGGCTGGCCCTTCTCGACGAGGGCGGCCTCCTCCTGCGACGACCAGTCGACCTCCTGCTCGGGCAGGACGACGTACTGGACGGCCCACTTGTGCAGCCAGTCGCGGTACGAGGCGGGCGTCAGCGCGCCCTCCTCGTAGAACAGTGCGTGGCGCTCGGCGTCGACCTGGCGGTTCCAGCCGCGGGCGAGCGCGAAGTGGCGGCTGAGGCCGGAGGACTCCCAGTGGGAGCGCAGCGGGACGGCCTCGATGCGCGCGTCGCCCGCGCCGACGGCGTTCAGCTCGCCGATGAGGCCGCGGGCGTGGTCGGCGGCGGCGTCCGCGGGCTCGGTGTGGATGAGGTCGTCGACGGGCTTCACGACCTGCCAGGACGCCGTGACGATGAACGCCAGCGACAGCACGGCGATCCGGAGCCGCCCGTGTGCGCGCGCCACGGCCGACAGCAGGAACATGCCGCCGAACAGCAGCGAGAGGCGTTCGACGTTGCTGCCGATGGGGGAGGGGATCAGCCAGGTCAGGATGATCCCGGCGAGGTAGACGCCGGCGCCGATCCGGACGAACGTCCAGGTCTTCGGCGCGCAGAGCAGGATCGCGATCACGCTGGTGACGGCGGGCAGCACGATCGCGTCGAGGGAGATCGGCTGGACGCCGCTGAACGGGAAGAGCAGGCTGGTCGTCCCGACCACGACGGGCAGGCCCACGGCGACGCAGACCCCGGCGCGGCGGCGCCCGGTCAGGAACAGCGCGGCGGCCAGCACCAGCAGGAACAGGCCCGCGACGGGGCTCGCGAGGGAGGCCAGCACGCTCAGGACGGCCATCGCCGCCGCGCGCAGGGCGGGCGTGCCGCGCGGGGTGAACGCCACGATGGTCGCCATGAGCGCGAACATCAGCCCGAGGCCGAACGTGACGCGTCCGGAGGCGGCGTTGCAGGCCAGCGCGAAGGCGGCCCAGAGCGACGCGGGCAGCGCGACCGGGGCCCTGAACTGCTTGAGCAGGTACCCGGTGAGCGCGGCGCAGATCGTGCCCGTCACCACCGCGACCGTGCGGATGCCGAACACCGCCATCAGGTACGGCGACATGACGCTGTAGGAGGCGGGGTGCATCCCGCCGTACCAGGCGAAGCTGTACGCCGCGCCGGGGTGCTTCCAGACGAAGTCCGTCCAGGCGGCCTGCGCCGCCAGGTCGCCGCCCTCGGTCGCGAGGAGCAGCCCCCACACCAGATGCAGGACGGCCGCGGCCAGCGTGGCGGCCACCACGGGGTGGCGCGCCCACTTCTTCCACTTCTTCCGCCTGGAGGCGGCTGAGGGGCTTGGGGAACGGCGTGACGCCCCGCCGCCGGCGGGGGAGTCCGTCCGCTCATGGGTATGAGCTGTGGTCACTTCGCCTGCAGGGGCTCGTCGGACGGCGAGGGTGCGGACGGGCGTCGGGCAATGGGCCGGAGGACGCGCACCCGTTCAAACGGGTCAACCCTAGCGCGCGGGATCGGCTGTCGGATCGATCTGGTAGGACGGGGACGTGACGAAGGACGGCGGGGGAACGGACCTGATCCCGGGGCTGGACGCCCTCCCCGGCGCGGCCGCCGGCAAGCCGGACGACTCCGGAAAGCCCGGCGCGTCCGGCAGGTCGTCGGGCAAGTCGTCGGGCAGGTCGTCGGGGAAGAAGGGGGCCCGCCGGCCGGCCGCGGAACTGCCCGTCGCGCGGATCGCGGTCGACATGTCGCTCCCGCACCTGGACCGTCCGTTCGACTACCTGGTGCCCGCGGAGCTGGACGCCAAGGCGGTCCCCGGGTGCCGGGTGCGGGTGCGCTTCGCGGGCCAGCTCGTCGACGGCTTCCTCCTGGAGCGGGTCGCGGAGAGCGCCCACGGCGGCAAGCTGCTGTTCCTGGAGCGGGTGACCTCCCCCGAACCCGTCCTGGCGCCGGAGATCGCCACGCTGGCGCGGGAGGTGGCCGACCGGTACGCGGGGACGTTCGCCGACGTCCTGCGCCTCGCCGTCCCGCCCCGGCACGCCCGTGTGGAGGCCGAGCCCGTGGATGAGGCCGCCCCCGCCTCCCCGGAGGCGCCGGACGCCGGCGTGTGGCGGGAGTACCCGGCGGGGGAGTCGTTCCTGAGCGCGCTGGCAGGCGGCAGAGCACCGCGCGCCGTGTGGACCGCGCTCCCTGGGCCCGACTGGACGGCGGCCATAGCGCGCGCGGCGGCCGCCACCTTGAGCGGTGGGCGGGGAGCCCTCGTCGTCGTCGCCGACGGCCGCGACGTGGCGCGTGTCGACGCCGCCTTGGAGGCGGAGCTGGGGGAGGGGCTGCACGTCGCCCTGACGGCGGAGCTCGGCCCGGCGGAGCGCTACCGGAGATGGCTCGCCGTCCGGCGCGGCATGGCACGGGCGGTCGTCGGCACCCGCGCGGCCATGTTCGCGCCGGTCGCCGACCTGGGGCTGGTCGTGCTCTGGGACGACGGCGACGACGTCCACGCCGAGCCGCACGCGCCGTATCCGCACCCCCGCGACGTGCTCGCCCTGCGCGCGCACCGGTCGGGGGCCGGGGCGCTGATCGGCGGGTTCACCCGCACCACCGACGCGACGCAGCTCGTGGAGACCGGCTGGGCCCACGCGCTCGCCGCCGACAGGAACCGCGTCCGGGCGAGGATGCCGCGTGTCCGCTACGTGGGGGAGGACGCCCAGCTCGCGCGGGACGCCGCCGCCCGCACCGCGCGCCTGCCGAACATCGCCTTCGAGGCCGCCCGGCAGGCGCTGGAGACCGGGCCCGTCCTCGTCCAGGTGCCGAGGCGGGGTTACGTCCCCGGCATCGCGTGCGGAAGGTGCCGCACGCCGGCCCACTGCCAGACCTGCCAGGGGCCGCTGGCGCTGGCCTCGTCGCACGCGGCCCCGTACTGCCGCTGGTGCGGCGCCATCGCCGGCGACTGGCACTGCCCCGAATGCGGCTTCTTCCAGGTGCGCGCCCTCGTGGTGGGCGCGAAACGCACGGCGGAGGAGCTCGGCCGGGCGTTCCCCGGCGTGCCCGTACGCACCTCGGGGCGCGATGCCGTCCTCGACAGGGTGGGGCCGGAACGGGCGCTCGTGGTGTCGACGCCCGGGGCCGAGCCGCCTGCGGAAGGGGGGTATCCGGCCGCTCTGCTGCTGGACGGCTGGGTCCTCCTAGGGCGGCCGGATCTGCGCGCCGGAGAGGAGACGCTGAGGCGCTGGATGAACGCGGCGTCGCTCGTCCGCCCGCAGGGCCCGGTGATCGTGGCCGCCGAAGGAGCGCTGCCGGCGGTCCAGGCCCTCGTGCGCTGGGACCCCGTCACGTACGCGGAGCGGGAACTGGCCGAACGCAGGGAGGTGGGCTTCCCGCCCGCCGCGCGCATGGCGTCGCTGACCGCGTCCCCGGCCGCCATACGGGAGCTTCTGGCCGACACCCGGTTGCCCGATGGCGCGGAGGTTCTCGGGCCCGTCCCCATCCCCGTCCCCCAGTCCGGCACGGAGGCTCAAGAGAAGGAGCGCGCTCTGATACGCGTTCCGCGCGCCGCGGGGCCTGCGCTGGCGCGCGCGCTGAAGGAGGCCCAGGGAGTGCGCAGCGCGCGCAAGGTTACGGAGACCGTACGGGTCCAGATCGAACCCCTTGAGCTGATCTGACGGGGGACGAACCGCCCCCTGGAACCGATCCGGCCCCGTGCGACCGGACTGCCCCGTAGGGTTCTGGCGTGGCCGACAACTGGGTGGAGACCACCGTGGGCGACCTGCGGCGGTGGTCGGACGAACGCGGTGAAGCGCTGGACGAGCAGGGCGTCCGCATCCTGCTCGACCTGGCGCGGGAGGAGATGGGCCTCGCGGGCCCCGAGGCGCTGGAGCCGCGGCACGTGCGCGAGCTGCTCCTGGAGGTCTTCCCCGAGTCCGTGGTCGCCGGGCGCGACGACGTCCCCACCGTCCTGGACGCCCTCCGCCGGATCGTCGCCTACCTTCGCGACACCGGCGCCGTCGCCGAGGCCGCCGCAGGCGGCCTGGAGGCCGAGATCGAACGGACCGGGGCCGAGTTCGCCGAGGTCGTCGCCGCCGTCGACAGCGAGGAGCGGCAGGCGGCCGCCGAGGTCGTCGCCGGGCTGATGCAGGCCGACGGGGTCGACCTCGACGACCAGGCCGCCGTCGACGCGTGGGTCCGCGACTTCGAGGCGCAGCCGGAGGAGGAGCGCTTCGCCCGCACCGAGGAGTACCTGCGGCAGGCCGGGGAGCTGGTGGTCCCGCCCGTCCGGCTGGCGCCGCAGGCCGAGGTCGCGGACGCTGCGCGGCGCTCCGGCCTCACCTCCGCCGTCCTGGCCCTGGCCCGCTGGACGGGCGAGCGCCCGCTGACCGAGCACGGCGTGCTCGCCGGCCCCGACGCCGAGGCCGCCCGCCTCGCCCTCGGCCTCGGCTCTCCGCGGCGCCACGGGCGGATGGAGGACGACGGCGCGCTGGAGCGGCTGTGGTGGGCCGCCGTCGAGGCGAAGGTGATCAGCGCCGAGCAGGGCGCGGCCGCCCCGGGCCCCGCGCTGCCGGGCCTGGAGTCCGATGACGACATGGCGCTGCTCACCGCCTGGCTCCCGCTGTTCGACGCCCTGGTCGTGCCAGGCCACGACTACGACGACGGCCTGGACGCCGTCGAGCTCGTCCAGAACGAGCTGACCGGCGTCCTCATCCACCTGTACGAGCAGGAGGAGCCGACAGGGCCCGAAGCCCTGGCCGAGGCGCTGCTCGGCCACATCGAGGAGGCGTACGACCTCACCGACGCCGACGCCATGTCCGAGCTGGTGGGGGACGCCCTCGCACTGGAGCTCGCCACCCTCGAGGACTGGGGCGTCATCGAGGCGTCCGGTGCGGGGCGGTCGCTGACCCCGCTCGGGGTGTGGGCGGTCCGGGAGCTGCTGCTCGCGGACGGGTTCACCGCCCCCGTCATCGGCGAACTGGCCGGCGCCCGCGCGTCCGAGCTCATCGCGGGGCTCACCTGGTACCGGCCGGAGGCCGCCGACGAGGAGATCGACGGCTGGCTGGCGTCCCACGACCCCAAGGACGCCGCCGCCGACCTGCTGGACGTCATGCGGACCGGCGGCCCCGGCGCCCGCAACCTCGCCGCCGCCGTCCTGCACCGCGTCGGCCCCGAGGCCGCCGGCGTGGTCCGCGCCGCGCAGGAGCACCCGCTGGTGTCGCCCTATGCCGCGATGTGGCTGAACGCCGCCGGCGACCCGGCGGGGCGGGAACTGGCCCGCGAGGAGTACCTCTGGGTGTTCGTCGACACGGTCGCCGGGATGCTGGAGACCGCCGAGCCGGCGGAGGCCGTCGAGGCGGCGCTCATCGACGCGCCGCCCGGGGCGGAGATGAAGGCCATGGTGGACGAGCTCTGGCGCACCCATCATCCCGGTGCGGCCGACGTCCTGGAGGCTTTGGGCGCGCACCATCCCGACAAGGCGACGGCCAAGGCCGCCCGTACCGCCGCCTACAAGGCGCGCTCGGCTCGCCAAGGGGAGCACCGCGGCGTGTGAACCCCGTGTTCGAACGCCGCGCGTGAACATGGCGTGAATGTCAGGGTGCGCGCCTCCGTAGACTGGAGGCGCCTTTCAGTCCCCAGCGACACTTGCAGGAAACGGAGTCCCCGTTGGCCGTCAAGCCCATCCGCCTCTTCGGCGACCCCGTGCTGCGCACGCCCGCGGAGCCGGTGAAGGACTTCGACAAGGAGCTGCGCCAGCTCGTCAAGGACCTCACCGACACGATGATCGACGCCCCCGGCGCGGGTCTGGCCGCCCCCCAGCTCGGCGTGGGGCTGCGGGTGTTCACCTACTACGTCGACGACCGCCTGGGGCACGTGGTCAACCCGACGCTCGACCTGTCGGACGAGCAGGAGACCGACGACGAGGGCTGCCTGTCCCTGCCCGGCCTGGCGTTCCCCACGCCCCGCTCCGTCGGCGTGGTGGCGAAGGGCTTCAACATGCACGGCGAGCCGATCACGCTGGAGGGCACCCACCTGCTGGCCCGCTGCGTCCAGCACGAGACCGACCACCTCGACGGGATCATCTTCATCGACCGGATGGACGCCGAGCAGCGCAAGGCCGCGATGAAGGCGATCCGCGAGGCCGAGTGGTTCGGCGAGCCGGCCCCCGTCGTGAAGGAGTCGCCGCACCGCACCTTCGGGAAGGCGATCTAGATGCGGCTGGTCTTCGCCGGGACGCCCGAGACCGCGCTCCCGGCCCTGAGGGCGCTTCTGGGGTCCTCGCACGAGGTCGCGGCGGTCGTGACCCGGCCGGACGGCCGTGCGGGGCGTGGGAGGCATCTGAGCCCCAGCCCGGTCGCCGCGCTCGCCGCCGAGGCCGGCGTCGAGGTGCTGAAGCCCGCGAAGGCCCGCGACCCCGAGTTCCTCGACCGGCTCCGGGAGATCGCGCCGGACTGCTGCCCGGTGGTCGCCTACGGCGCGCTGCTGCCCCGCGAGGCCCTGGAGATCCCCCGGCACGGCTGGGTGAACCTGCACTTCTCGCTGCTGCCCGCCTGGCGCGGGGCCGCGCCCGTGCAGCGCGCGATCCTGCACGGCGACGACGTGACCGGCGCGGCGACGTTCCAGATCGAGGAGGGCCTCGACACGGGCCCGGTCTACGGCGTGCTCACCGAGCCGATCCGTCCGACCGACACCAGCGGCGACCTGCTGGGACGGCTTGCCGTCGCCGGCGCCGACCTCCTGCTGGACACCATGAACGGCATCGAGGCGGGCGTCCTGGAGCCCCGGCCGCAGCCGACCGAGGGCGTGTCCCACGCGGCGAAGCTGACGCCCGAGGACGGCCGTGTCGACTGGGGGAGCCCGGCCCTGCACATCGACCGCCTGATCCGCGCCTGCACCCCCGCGCCGGGCGCGTGGACCAACTTCCGCGACACGCGGGTCAAGCTCGGCCCCGTCCGCCCGGCCCCCGACGCCGCGAAGCTGGCCCCCGGCGAGATCGGCGCGGGGAAGAAGGAGGTGCTGGTCGGCACGGCCACGCACCCCGTCGCCCTGGGCGAGGTGCAGCCGCAGGGCAAGCGCCGCATGGCGGCCGCCGACTGGGTCCGCGGCCTCGACCTCTCCGACAAGGACGCGCTGCACTGATGCCGCCCGCACGCAACCGCCGACGCGTCCCGAACCGCCGACCGGGAGGTCCCCGCAAGACGGGCCGTCCTCAGGACCTCGTCCGCCGTACCGCGTTCGACGTGATCCGGGCGGTCGAGACCCGCGACGCCTACGCGAACCTCCTCCTGCCCGCGCGCCTGCGCGACCGCGACCTGTCCGGACGCGACGCCGCCCTCGCCACCGAGCTGACGTACGGGACCCTGCGCGGCAAGGGCACCTATGACGCGGTGCTCGCGCTGTGCAGCGACCGCGAACTGCGCCGTATCGACGCCCCGCTCCTGGACGTCCTGCGCATCGGGGCCCACCAGATCCTCGCCACCCGCATCCCGCCGCATGCCGCGGTGGGGACGACGGTGGAGCTGGCCCGCTCGGTCGCGGGCCCGGGCCAGGCCAAGTTCGCCAACGCCGTGCTCCGCAAGGTCGCCACACGCGACATGGACGCCTGGCTGGAGATCGTGGCGCCCGCCGACGCCGACGCGACGACGCGCCTGTCGATCGCCCACAGCCATCCGAAGTGGATCGTGTTTGCCATGCGGGACGCCGTCGGGCGGGACGAGATCGAGGACCTCCTCGCGGCCGACAACGCCCGCCCCCGCGTGACACTGGTCGCGCGCCCCGGCCGGGCGACGCTCGAAGATCTGTACGACGCGGGCGCCGAGCCCGCCCCTTACTCGCCCTATGCCGCCGTCCTGGCCGAGGGCGACCCGGCGGGCATCGCGGCCGTCCGCGACGGGCGCGCCGCCGTCCAGGACGAGGCCAGCCAGATGGTCGCCTTGGCGCTGACCGAGGCTCCTCTGGACGGCAGGGACGCGCGCTGGGCCGACCTCTGCGCGGGGCCTGGAGGCAAGGCAGGGCTCCTGTCGGCTCTCGCCACCCAGCGCGATGCCCGGCTCCTCGCAGCGGACGTCCAGCCGCACCGCGCGGGGCTCGTCCGGAGCGCGGTCGACGACAGGGCGGGAGTCATCGCCGCGGACGGCACCGCACCCGCCTGGCACCCGGGCTCCTTCGACCGCGTGATGGTGGACGCCCCCTGCACCGGCCTGGGCGCGCTCCGCCGCCGTCCAGAGGCACGCTGGCGCCGGGGCCCCGAGTCGGTCGCCGAACTCGGGCCGCTCCAGCGGAAGCTGCTCGCCACGGCGCTGGAGTCCGTGCGGCCCGGCGGTGTGGTCGCCTACGTCACCTGCTCGCCCCACCTGGCGGAGACCCGCGTGGTGGTGGACGACGTCCTGCGCCGCCGTGACGACGTCGAGCGGCTCGACGCGCCCGCGGTCCTGACGGGGATCGCCTCAGGCCTCACCGGTCTGGGGGACGGCCCCTACGCGCAGTTCTGGCCCCACCGCCACGGCACGGACGCGATGTTCCTGGCCCTGCTGCGCCGCACCTGATGCCGTACCCGACCACTGGGGAGGTTCTCTGCTGACCGGCTTCATGGTCTTCATGTCCTACCTGGGCAGCGCGGCCTTCTACGTCCCGCTGCTCCTGGCGCTGTTCTGGTGCGTGGCGCCGCGGCTCGCCGCGCGGGCCGCGGTCGTCCTGCTGTTCGGCGCGGTCGTCAACGCCCTCCTCAAGCTGGTCTTCCACGCTCCCCGCCCGTACTGGACGGACCCGAACATCCGGGGCAGGCAGTCGCTGTCGTCCTTCGGGATGCCGTCCGGCCACGCTCAGAACAGCGTCGCGGGCTGGGGCTTCTTCGCCGCCCAGACCAGGCGGTGGTACCTGTGGGCGGGCGCCGTCGTCGTCATCGTCCTGATCGGGGTGTCACGCGTCTACCTCGGCGTCCACTCGCTGGGGCAGGTCCTGGCGGGCTGGGGCGTCGGGCTGGCCGTCCTGGTCGCCGCCCTCGGGCTGGAGCCCATCGTCGTCCCGTGGTGGCGCCGGCAGCATCTGGCCGTGCAGATGGCCCTCTCCCTCGCGGTCCCCTTGCTGCTGCTCGCGGCGTCGTGGGGCGCGCTGCGGCCGCTGCGCAACTGGCAGTGGCCACAGGCATGGGCCGAGTCCATCAGGGCGGCCGGAGGCGTCACCGACCCCGTCACACTGACCGATTCGGCCCAGGCGTGCGGTGCTCTGTGCGGCCTCCTGATGGGCCTGTCCATAGTCGCCTGGCGCGGCTGGTTCGATCCGGGAGGCAAGGCCTGGCAGCGCCTGGCACGACTTCCGGTGGGCCTCGCCGGGGCCGCGGTCATCGCCCTCTTCGAGGGGACGAACCTGATCCAGGCGTTCGTCGTCCAGGCCGTGCTCGTGCTGTGGGTGATGGCGGGCGCGCCGGAGGTCTTCGTCCGCGCGCGCCTGGCGGCCCGGCCCACCCCCGGTCTCACCCGGGCGGGTGACGATCGGGCGGGCCTGCGCCAATAGACTCTGGGCATCATGGCTCCTCAGATCGCACCCAGCATCCTGTCCGCCGACTTCGCCCGCCTGGCCGAGGACGTCGCGCGCATCGCCGACTCCGCCGACTGGGTCCACGTCGACGTGATGGACAACCACTTCGTCCCGAACCTCACCCTGGGACTGCCCGTCGTGGAGTCGCTGCTCCGCAGCAGCGCGCTTCCCCTCGACTGCCACCTGATGATCGAGGACCCCGACCGCTGGGCGCCGCAGTACGCCGAGGCGGGAGCCGGGAGCGTCACCATCCACGCCGAGGCGGCGAAGGCGCCCATCCGCACTCTGCGCACCATCCGCGCCGCGGGCGCGCGCGCCGGGCTGGGCGTCAACCCGGCCACCCCGGTGGACGGCTTCGAAGACCTCCTCGGCGAGATCGACATGCTCCTGCTGATGACCGTCGAGCCCGGTTTCGGCGGCCAGAAGTTCCTGGACGTCGTCCTGCCGAAGGTCCGCCGCGCGCGGGAGCTCATCAAGGGCCGCGACCTGCCCGTCTGGCTCCAGGTGGACGGCGGCGTCAGCGCCGAGACGATCGAGCGCTGCGCGGAGGCGGGAGCGGACGTCTTCGTCGCGGGCAGCGCCGTCTACGGGGCCGACGACCCGGCCGAGGCCGTCCGACGGCTGCGCGGCCAGGCCGAGGAGGCCACGGCCAAGGCGGACTGGTGAGCACTCCCACAGTGACTCTGCCCTGCGCCGCCGTCCTGTTCGACGTGGACGGCACCCTGGTCGACTCGACGCCTCTCGTCGAGCGCGCGGGGCGTGCATGGGCCGTCGAGTACGGCATCGACCCGGACGAGTTCATGTCGGGCGCCCACGGCCGCCGCACGAGCGACCGTGTAGCCGACTTCCTCCCAGCCGAACTCGTCCGTGAGGCCACCGCGCATCTGGACGCTTTGGAGGCGGCCAGCACAGACGGCATCACCGCCCTGCCCGGCGCCGTCGAGCTGCTGGCGGACATGAGCGGCCTGCTCCACGCCTTCGTCACGTCCATGGACCGGGCGCAGTTCAAGGTCCGCACCGACGTGGCCGGCATCCCCGCCCCGCCGATCGTGGTCACCGCGGAGGACGTGCAGGCCGGCAAGCCCGACCCCTCCGGCTACCTCCAGGCGGCCCGCCGCCTGGGCGTGGACCCGTCCGCCTGCGTGGTCGTCGAGGACGCCCCCGCCGGGATCGCCGCGGGCCGCGCCGCCGGCGCCATCGTGGTGGCGCTGGTCACGAGCCATCCGGAGGAGTCCCTCGCGGAGGCCCACCACGTCGTCCGGGACCTGAGCCGCGTGAGGTCCACCCCGACCGGCCTGCACCTCGCCCTCGGCTGAGCTCCCGGGCTCACCAACCCCTGGAGTGCCCGGCCCCGGCGGTGCCGCCGCTCCTGGCGGTGTGCTCGGCCCCCGAGGCCTCGATGCCGAGCGAGGCGTGGAACATCGCGGGCCCTGGCCTGCTCCAGCGCCTCCGAGCAGAACTGGATGAGCTCCCTCGGCCGGTACAGCGTCCGGTCGACCATGTAGCCGAACGAGCCGTCCCGGCCCTCGCCGGGCGGCGGCGGGGCGAAGACCGCCGACCAGCAGGCCCGGTCCCCGGCGCGTTCGAGGGCCTCCACGTCGAAGCCCTTCTCGTGGGCCGAGTGCCGGATCCGCCTGGCGATCAGTTCGAGCAGGGACTCCTCGGACCAGTAGATCTTCTCCAGGAGGTCCCGGTGCTTCTGCGCGTCCTCGTACAGGGCGGGGATGTCGTCGTACAGCTCCTGCCGCAGCGAGATGTAGACGCGCAGGTTCGGGTGCAGGGCGTTGATGGACACGCAGGCCTGGAACAGCCCCGACACGAACGCCTTGGCGTCCTCGGAGGAGTCCCAGCCGCGGTCCAGTTCGTCCACGAGCACGACCACGCGCTGGTTGCCCAGCACGTTCCGCAGCGCCGGCAGCAGGTTCTGGATCTCCTCCAGCTTGTAGAGGCGGTCCAGCTCGCGGGTCCGCAGGCCGGCCTCGATCGGCCCGAGCTTCACGGCCTCCAGCCGCTTGAGGTAGGAGACCAGCATCGACAGGGGGCCGAGCTGCTGGGCGCCGTGGTTGTCCCTGATGTAGTTGTGGATCTCCCGGCCGCCGCCCTTGGTCAGCCGCATCCCCTTGCGCGCCAGCGCCTTCATGACCAGCACGTAGATCAGGTACTTCCACGCGGCGGCGTAGGCGCCCTGCTTGGCCCACGAGCCCGCGCACTCCGCCGCCATGGTGGAGCTGAGCAGCTCGTAGGAGTAGTCCTCGGGTGACAGTTCGATGACGTGGCTGCCGGCGGCGCGCTCCCGCTTGGCCAGCACCTTGAAGATCGCGCTCTTCCCGGCCCCGCGGTTGCCCATCAGGATCGTCTTCGCCCCGGACCGGACGCGGCGGTAGGCGGCGGACTCCACGAAGTACTTCTCCAGGCCCCGGGAGATGTCGCGCTCCGCGGACGGCGTACCGAAGTCGAGAACGTCAAGGATCTTGGGCGACAGGTTCAGCTTCGCCATGAGGCTTCCCAAATGAACGGCAGGGGGTCTGGTAACAACTTGCATCGAGCCCCCCGCTCCCGGCAAGACCCGCCGTCAAGCACTGTCTCCGCCGTGGGGCACGGCGCGCCGGCCTGTTCGGCAGCCTTCTGGCGGTGTCCGACTCGGTGGTGTTTGTGGCGATGGCCACACGGGCGCGGAATGGAATGCGTGGCACACTGGTTGGCAAAGCATGAACGCGTGCTCCGGGGTCGGTGAAATTCCGAACCGGCGGTGACAGTCCGCGACCCGGCCGAAGCCATCGGCCGGTTGACCCGGTGGAACTCCGGGACCGACGGTGAAAGTCCGGATGGGAGGCAGCGCGCGGTACGCCCCTGGCCAGGGGTGTATTCGGACGCACGTACGTCCACCAGCGTCCCCCGGAGCCCTGATCTAGGAGGCCCGGGAGATGTTCACCGGCATCGTCGAGGAGCTCGGCGAGATCGTGGCGGTCGACCCCCAGGGGGACTCGGTCGCGCTCGCGGTCCGCGGGCCGCTGGTCACCCAGGACGCCGTCCACGGCGCGTCGATCGCGGTCAACGGCGTATGCCTCACCGTGGTGGCCGTCAAGGACGGGGTCTTCACCGCCGACGTCATCAAGGAGACGCTCGACAAGTCCAGCCTGGGCGTGTTGGAACCCGGCTCCAAGGTCAACCTCGAACGCCCCGTGCGGCTGTCCGACCGGCTCGGCGGCCATCTCGTCCAGGGCCACGTCGACGGCGTCGGCGCGATCATCTCCCGCGAGCCGGGGGAGCGGTGGGACGTGGTGACGGTCTCCCTCCCCGCCGAGCTGAGCCGCTACCTGGTCGACAAGGGCTCCATCACCGTCGACGGGATCAGCCTCACGGTCGTCGAGGCCGGCGCCGACCGGTTCAGCGTCGCCCTCATCCCGACGACGCTCGCGCTGACCACCCTCGGCCACAAGCGGCCCGGCGACCCGGTGAACCTCGAAGTGGACGTCGTGGCCAAGTACGTCGAGCGCATGCTGGGAGACCGGTCATGAGCTGGCTCGGCGCCGGTTTCGAGGTCTTCGGCGAGCACATCCTCTGGACCGACCTCGTCGGCAACGTCCTGTCGCTCGCCGTCGTCTGGCTCGCGATGCGCAAGACCCTCTGGACGTGGCCGGTGCAGCTGGTCGGCGCCCTCCTGCTGCTCGCGGCCTCGCTGCACGCCCACGTCCCTGGCAACGCGCTCAAGCAGGTCCTCTTCTGCGGTCTCGCCCTGTACGGGTGGTTCATGTGGACCCGCGGGCGGCGCGAGGCCGAAGGACTGGTCGTCCGGCAGGCGACGCTCAGGGAACGCGTCGTGCTGGTCGCCGCGCTCCTGGCCGGCACGGCCGTGGTGGCCGAGCTGTTCGTCCACCTCGACTGGCTGAAGGTCGCCTGGTCGCCGTGGGCGAACGCCTACATCTTCGTCGGCAGCGCGGTCGCGACGTTCGCGCAGAGCCGCGCGCTCGTCGACTTCTGGATCGTCTGGGTGCTGGTCGACCTGGTCGGGGTGCCGCTGGCGCTCAAGTCCGGGCTGTACGTCTCCGGTGCGGTCTACGGGATCTTCTTCGTGATGGTGATGGTCGGGTTCAGGAACTGGCTCCGGGAGTCCCGGGGCACGCGCAACCCCAGGCAGAAGGCGGTGACCGCATGAGCGGCAACGACACAGTGCTCGACGACGCAGGGATCGGTACGGGCATCTTCGACTCCGTCGAGTCGGCGGTCGCCGACATCGCGGCGGGGCGCCCCGTCGTGGTAGTCGACGACGAGGACCGCGAGAACGAGGGCGACATCATCTTCGCGGCGTCGAAGGCGACGCCCGAGCTGCTGACGTTCACGATCCGCTACACCAGCGGCGTCATCTGCGTCCCGATGGAGGGCCCCGACCTCGACCGGCTGCAGATCCCGCTGATGACCGCGCAGAACACCGAGCGCATGCGCACCGCGTACACGATCAGCGTGGACGCCCGGCTCGGCGTCTCCACCGGCATCTCCGCCGCCGACCGGGCGCACACGATCCGCACCCTGTGCGACTCGGCGTCGGAACCGAGCGACTTCGTCCGTCCCGGCCACATCTTCCCGCTCCGCTACCGCGAGGGCGGCGTCCTGCGCCGGCGCGGCCACACCGAGGCCGCCGTCGACCTCGCCCGGCTCGCCGGGCTGCCCCCGGCCGGCGTCCTCGCCGAGGTGGTGAACGAGGACGGCACCATGGCGCGCCTGCCCGAACTCCAGGTCTTCGCCAAGGAGCACGGGCTCAAGCTCGTCTCCATCGAACAACTCGCCGAGTACCGCAGGCGCACCGAGTCGATGGTCACCCGCGTCGTCGAGACCCGCCTGCCCAACCGGTACGGGATGTGGCGCGCGGTCGGGTTCTCCAGCGCCATCGACGGCGGCGAGCACATCGCCCTCGTGCTCGGCGACCTCGGCGACGGCGAGAACGTCCTGGTCAGGGCCCATTCCGAGTGCCTCACCGGCGACGTCCTGCACTCCGAGCGCTGCGACTGCGGCACCCAGCTGGACGCGGCGATGGAGCGGATCGCCGAGGAGGGCCGCGGCATCGTGCTGTACCTGCGCGGGCACGAGGGGCGCGGGATCGGCCTGCTCGCCAAGCTCCAGGCGTACGCGCTCCAGGACAACGGCTCCGACACCGTCGACGCCAACCTGGAGCTGGGGCTGCCAGCCGACGCGCGCGAGTACTCCAACGCCGGCCACATGCTGCGCGAGCTGGGCGTACGCTCGGTCCGGGTGCTCACCAACAACCCCGACAAGCTCAAGGGCCTGGGCGGCTTCGGGGTGGACGTGCGGGGGCGGGAGGCCATGCCCGTCATCGTCACCGAGCACAACCGGCGCTACCTGACGGTCAAGCGCGACCGCCTGGGCCACCAGATCGAACTGGGACACGAGAACGAGGGACTCTCATGAGCGGCGCGGGACGCCCCGAGGACATCACGGTCGACGCGGCCGGGCTCACGCTCGGCATCGTCTGCACCCGCTGGCACGGGCAGATCACCGACCGGCTGCTGGAGCGGGCGCTCGCGGCGGCGAAGGCGTGCGGCGTGGACCAGCCGGTCGCGGCCCGCGTGGCCGGCGCGCTCGAACTGCCCGTGATCGCCCAGCAGATGGCCCGCGAGTTCGACGCCGTCGTGTGCCTGGGCGCGGTCATCCGGGGCGCCACCGCCCATTTCGACTACGTGTGCGACTCGGTGACCGCCGGTGTGACCCGGGTCGCGCTGGACGAGTCGACTCCGGTGGGCAACGGGGTCCTCACATGTGACACCATTGAGCAGGCACTGGAACGCAGCGGGCTGCCAGGCAGCTCCGAGGACAAGGGATGGGAGGCGACTGTGGCCGCACTCGACACGGCACTGACCCTGCGAGGTCTGCGGCATCACGGTCACGCCGGGCACGGCCTGGAGCATCTGGGCTCCTAGCCATGGGGCGGCTCCCAAGCGGGGAGCACTCCGAAGCAGAGGGCGTCAGCGCTCCTGAACGTCCCGGTATCCCGTACACATCCTCATCGAAAGGCCGATCCGTGCTGTCACTCGTTCTGCCCAAGGGGTCGCTGGAGAAGGCGACCATGCAGCTGTTCGACGCCGCCGACCTCACCGTCCAGCGGGCCTCGGACCGCGACTACCGCGCCTCCATCGACGACCCCCGCATCGACCGGGTCCGCGTCCTGCGCCCGCAGGAGATCCCGACCTACCTCGAACAGGGCCTGTTCGACCTCGGCATCACCGGCCGCGACTGGATCACCGAGACCGACGCCGACGTCGTCAGCCTCGGGGAGCTGAAGTACTCCAAGGCCACCTCCAACCCGGTCCGCGTGATCATGGCGGTGCCCGAGGGCGCGCCCTGGCAGTCGGTGGCCGACCTGCCGGAGGGCGTCCGGATCTCCACCGAGTTCCCGGCGATGACCAAGCGGTTCCTCGACCAGCACGGCGTGAAGGCCACGGTCGTCCCGTCCTACGGCGCGACCGAGGCGAAGGTGCCCGACATCGTGGACGCGATCGTCGACCTCACCGAGACCGGCTCGTCGCTGCGCAAGAACGGCCTGCGCATCCTCGACACGCTCCTGACCAGCTACACCGAGCTGGTCGCGAACCGCGACGCCTACGAGGACGCCGAGAAGCGCGCCGCGATGGAGGACGTCGCCCTGCTGCTCCAGGGCGTGATCCGCGCGCGGGGCAAGGTGCTGCTGAAGCTGAACGTCGCGCACGCCGACCTGCAGAAGGTCCTCGACATCATGCCCGCGATGGCGTCGCCCACGGTCACCTCGCTCGCCGGCGGGGAATCCAACGCCGTGGAGTCGGTGGTCGCCAAGCGCGGCGTCAACACGCTGATCCCGGCGCTGAAGGCGGCGGGCGCCCACGACATCCTCGAGATCCCCATCGCGAAGATCGTTGACTGACGTCCCGGCCCTGCCGGCGGTGTGGCGCCCCCGCACCACCCGGCTCGTCGCCTACACCACGGCGGGCGTGATCGTGCTCGGCATGATCGTGCTCGCCGTGGTGGTGGCGCCGCAGTTCAAGCTGTTCGACCGGCTCCTGATGGTCGCGTTCGGCGCGGGGGTCGCCTGGATCCTGCACATGCTGGCCCGCTGCCGCGTCAGCGCCGACGAGTCCGGCCTCACGGTCGTCAACGCCTTCCGCACCCGGCGCCTCGAATGGCCCGAGGTCGTCGACGTCTCCATGACCGTCGGCGACCCGTGGCCCACTCTCGACCTGGCCGACGGCACGTCCCTAGGCGCCATGGGCATCAACGGCGCCGAGAAGACCCTCGCCGCCCACCAGCTCGCCGAGCTCCGCGCCCTCCTCCACGCCCGGGGCGAAGCCCCCGACCCCGCCTGACCCGCGCCGTCCGCCCCGCCGCTTGGACGGTCGCCGTTCTAGGCTGATGCCAGGACCGAGGGAGCGTCCGTGTGCGAAGGTGGGCACATGACCGCTCAGAGTGTCGAGGCGATTGCGGAAAGTTGCCACATGGACCTTGAGGCGCTGCCAGACTGGGTGATCCCCCCGCCGGACGGCTTCACCGCCGACGACTTCCTCCGCATGCGCGGTCTGCCCCGGCACACGGAGCTGATCGACGGGAGTCTGGTCTTCGTGAGTCCGCAGCGCAAGTGGCACGTGCGTGTGATCAACCTGCTGCGGGACGAGCTCAACCGGCAGGCGCCCGCGGCCCTGTGCGCCGACCGGGAGATGACCGTGAGGCTCTCCGACCGGCATGCGCCCGAGCCGGACGTGCTGGTCGTCACGGCGGAGGCCTACGAGCGCGACGAGCCGTCGACCTACTACCTTCCCGAAGACGTCGTCCTCGTGGTCGAGGCGGTCTCCCCCGATTCGCGGATTCGCGACCGGGAGGTCAAACCGCGCAGGTACCGGGAGGCCGGCATCAGGCACTTCTGGCGTGTCGAAGAGGACGAGGGCAGGACCATCGTCTATGTCTACGAGTTCGATCCGGCCTGCGCCGCGTACGTCATGACCGGAATTCACCACGACCAGCTCAAGGTGACGGCGCCTTTCCCGATCGAGATCGATCTCTCGGCCGTCGGCAAGCGCCGGTAGAGCCAGGCGCGGGCCGCCGCGTCCGGCCCAGGATCACCAGGCGGTCAGGGCGGTGACGGCGCCGGCGCCTATCAGGGCCACCGCCCAGAGGCGGTCGAGGTTGAACCAGGCGCGGCGCAGGACGGCCAGGCCGACGATCTCGTAGACGAGCACGGCGATCACTCCGGCGACGGCGAACATCGACAGGGTGTGCACCGCCGTGACGAACACGCCGGTCGACAGGGCGCTGCCGGACGACGAGGCCAGGCCGTGGTCGTGGCCCGCCGGGGCCGTTCCGGAGGAGGTGAGCACGGGCAGCAGCATCAGGCCCGCGCCGTGCACCGACGACATCAGGAACGACCAGCCGGCGAGCTGCCACAGCGAGATCCGCATGCCGACCCACCGGAAGTGCCGTTGCGACAGCAGCCGCCACAGGCCGAACCCGACGAGCACCGCCCCACCGCCGATCGCGACCGCGCGGGTCGCGACGACGGAGCGGGTGAGGGCGACCAGGACGGCGACGGCGCCGACGGAGGCGGCGTGGCCCGCGGCGATGGCCGGGAGCGACTGCAGCACGAGCGACCGGCTGCGCTCCTGGAGGCCGCGGGCCACCGCGAACAGCCATCCCATGGCCGGGTTGAGGCCGTGGAACGCGCCGAGCGCGACCAGCGCCGCGAGCGACCCGTCGTTCACGGGTAGCAGTAGGAGTCCGAGGACGCGTCGCCGCCCTGGAGGCGCGTCTGGTGCGGCCGCAGGCCCCGGAAGTCGTCGCCGCTCGGGAAGAACCGCTCGTCGAACGAGAAGCCGTCCGGGGTGGAGTCGAGCTTGGCCATCCACGCGCCGACGCCGTCGGGGTAGAACTGGTCGTCCCACGAGCCGTAGAGCGAGTTGGTGACGTAGACGCGCTTCCCGTCGCGGCTGACCTCGACCATCTGCGGCCCGCCCGCGAGGGGGCGGCCGGGGCCGGCGGGATGCGGGGTGCGGCGCACGATGCCGCCGATGCGCACCGAGCCCGCCTCCACCGGGTGGAACGGGTCGCTGACGTCGTAGCGCTTCAGCTCCCCGGTGCCCCAGCACGAGACGTACAGCCACTGGTCGTCCACGGACAGGTCGATGTCCGTCACGAGCGGGGGCACGGCCCCGAACGGGCGGATGACGGGCGGCAGGTCGTCCGGGTCGGCCGGCTCGGCGGGGATTGTGATCACCTTCGTCGCCGCCCACCGGTCGCCGTCGCGGTGCCAGACCCAGACCGACGCCGACAGGTCCTCGACGCTGACGACCACGCCCGCGAACCCGTAGAGCTTCGTCGGGTCGTGCGCCGGACGCAGCTCCAGGACCATCTGGTGCTCGTCCCCGAGGTCGACCGTCTGGACGTGCTTGCGCTTGCGCAGGTCGAAGAAGTTCAGCGAATGGCCGTACTCGCGCCCGAGCAGCAGTTCGCCGACGACACCGTCCTCGACCATGGACGGCGTGCCCCACTCGGACGTGATGAGAACGTCGTGCGCGATGTGCCACCAGGCGTCGTAGGCGTAGTACTGCGGCCCCCGGTCGACCTCCCACCGCCCGAGCACCTCGAACGAGGTGTGGTCGAGCAGCGCGATCCCGCCCGGCCCGTCCTCGCCGTTCGCCCCGCCGAGGGCGGTCAGGTAGAGGCCCTCCGGCCCGCAGTGGACGGTGTGCGGGCGCGAGTACCCGGCGCGCTTGGCCAGCTCGTCCGCCTCCAGCGTCTTGATGATCTTCGGGGCGGTCGGGTCGTCCTTGGTGTCGATGACGTACACCCGCGACGACCGCAGCCCCGGGACGATCAGGTACCGGCGCTCGACGTGCGGATGCGGCGACCCGGGGCACAGGGCGCTGCTGCACGCGTTCCACCCGAAGTGGTGCAGCTCGTCGCCGAGGTTGGGCAGCTCGGTCCACCCCACCACGGAGCCGTAGGCGGCGGAGCCGGGGTCCACGTCGAGCACCGCGATCGCGTCCGGCTTCTCGGCGGCCCGGTCGACCGCACGGGTTCGGGTGACGGTCCCGCGGGCGGGCGCGGCGCCACGTCCGGCCGCACGCGATCCCCGCCCATGAGGGCACGACCAGGCGCACCGGGTAGCCGTGGTCGGGCGGCAGGGGAGCGCCGTTCATCTCGTAGGCGAGGAGCGCGTCCTTCATGGCCTTCGCCACCGGCAGGGGGCGCCGCACGCGGCCCAGGTTCTCGCCCTTGTCCACAAAGTCAGCGTCCAACCCGAGCGGGATGATGTCCACGGCCTCGGGGGTGATACCTGCGCGCCGCAGGACGGTCGCCAGGCGGACCCCGCGCCAGCGGGCGACGCCGACCGCGCCGAGCCGCCAGGCCGTCCCCGACACCTCCTGGCCCTGCTGGGAGGTGTAGAACCCGCGCCCGTTGCCCGTGCACTCGATGAACGCGGTGACCTTCTCCGACGGGAGCCGGAGAAGGTCCTCGTAGGTGAACTCGACGGGGCGGTCCTCGGCCGGTGCGCCGCGCAGGCCGGTGCCCCACAGCCTCAGCCGCCAGGTCCGCGCGTCGATGAGCGGTGTGGCGACGTGGTTGCGGACGAAGAACCGGTCGGCGGGCGTGAGCTCCCCCTGCCCGCGGATGGCCTCCCACCGCATCTCGGCGTTCGTGCCCTGCGGGACGAACAGCTCCGGTTCGCGGACGCGCCTGGCCCGCCCGTCCGCCCTGAACCGCATGTCCGGTGAAGCCGGATGTGTGACTTGGGTCTCGGGCTGAGTAGCCTGTGATCCGTGGGGGAGGCGGCGCCGATGACCGTGGACCAGGTCGGATCGCCCGCGGAGCTCGCGGGCCTGCTCGACAGGCATGGCTACCTGAGCGACGAGGGGCTGGCCACGGCCTGCTTCCTCGCGCTGCGGATGGGGCGGCCCCTGTTCCTGGAGGGGGAGGCCGGCGTCGGCAAGACGGAGCTGGCCAAGACCCTCGCCCGGGGGCTCGACGCGCCGCTGATCCGGCTGCAGTGCTACGAGGGGCTCGACGCGTCGCAGGCGCTCTACGACTGGGACTTCCCCCGCCAGCTCCTGCACCTGCGCGCGGCGGAGGCCGCGGGCGTCAGCGACGTGGCGCGGCTGGAGGGCGAGCTCTACGACCGGCGGTTCCTGCTGGCGCGGCCGCTGCTCCAGGCGCTGGAGACGTCCCCCAGCGTGCTGCTCGTCGACGAGCTGGACCGCGCCGACGACGAGTTCGAGGCGTTCCTGCTCGAGGTCCTCAGCGACTTCACGATCACCGTTCCGGAGCTGGGCACGATCCGGGCCGAGCGGCCGCCGGTCGTCGTGGTGACCTCCAACCGCACCCGCGAGGTCCACGACGCGCTGAAGCGCCGCTGCCTGTACCACTGGCTGGAGCATCCGGACTTCGACCGCGAGGTCGCGATCATCAGGCGGCGGCTGCCGGACGCGTCGGAGCGGCTGGCCGGGCAGGTGGCGCGGGCCGCGCAGCGGATGCGCGAGACCGACCTGCTGAAGCCGCCGGGCGTCGCCGAGACCCTGGACTGGACGGAGGCGCTCGTCGCCCTCGGCGTCCGCGACCTCGACCCGGGGACGGCAGCGGTGACGCTCGGCGCCGTCCTGAAGTACCGCGAGGACCAGCAGCGCGTGCTCGGCGGAGCGGCCGGCGCCGGCGGCGCCGTCGGGCTAGAGGCCCTGCTCAGCGGGGGTTAGCCGTGGACCGGGACGTCACCGAGACGATGGTCGGCTTCGCCCGGACGGTGCGCGCGGCGGGCGGGGCGGCCGATCCCGAGCGGGTCCAGGCGATGCTCGCCGCGCTCGACCACCTCGACGTGCTCGACGCCGGCGACGTGTACTGGGCGGGGCGGCTCACCCTGTGCGCCGACCCCGACGACCTCGCCCGCTACGACCGGTGCTTCGCCGCGTACTTCTCGGGCGCGACCGCCCGGCCGGGGCGCAGGACGCCGCCCGTGGTGGTGCGCCGGGTCCCGACGGCGGAGCCGGGCGGGCCGGGCGGCGACCGGGAGGGGGACCTGGAGGCGGCGACGGCCAGCGACGTCGAGGTGCTCCGCGACCGGGACGTGGCGCGGCTCGGCGCCGCCGAGCGCGCCGAGGTCGCGCGGCTCATCGCCCTGCTGGACGCGGGGGCCGAGCGGCGCAGGTCGCGGCGGTTCGCCCCGGCGACGTCCGGGCGGCTCGACCCGGCGCGCACCGTCCGGGAGACGCTGCGGCGCGGCGGCGAGACGTCCCTGCTGCGGCACCGGAGCCACCGCACCCGGCCGCGCCGGGTCGTGCTGATCGTGGACGTCAGCGGGTCGATGAGCCCGTACGCCGACGCGCTGCTGCGGTTCGCGCACGCCGCCGCCCGCTCCGGCGGCCGGGACGTCGAGGTGTTCAGCGCCGGGACGCGCCTCACCCGCCTCACCCGGGAGCTGCGGCACCGCGACCCGGACGCGGCGATGGCGGCGGCGTCGGCGGCCATCCCGGACTGGAGCGGCGGCACCCGGCTCGGCGAGGAGCTGAAGGAGTTCCTCGACCGGTTCGGGCAGCGGGGGCTGGCGCGGGGCGCGGTCGTGGTGATCGCCTCGGACGGGTGGGAGCGCGGCGACGCCGGCCTGCTCGGCGCGCAGATGGCGCGGCTGCACCGGCTCGCGCACCGGGTGGTGTGGGCGAACCCGCACAAGGCGCGGCCCGGGTACGAGCCGCTGACCGCGGGGATGGCGGCGGCGCTCCCGCACGTCGACGACTTCACCTCCGGGCACAGCCTCGCTGCCCTGGAGGAGCTGGCCCGCATCGTCGCGGGCGCCGGAAAGGGGAGGTCCCATGCGTGACGTGCTCGGCGACATCGCCGACTGGTACGGGTCCGGGCGGACGTTCGCGCTCGCGACCGTCGTGAACACCTTCCGCAGCGCGCCGCGCCCGCCGGGCGCGGCGATGGCCGTCTCGCCGGACGGGGAGGTCGCGGGCAGCGTGTCGGGCGGCTGCGTCGAGGGCGCCGTGTACGAGCTGGGGCAGACGGTGCTGGAGACCGGCGAGCCCGTCGTCCAGCGGTACGGGGTGAGCGACGACGACGCGTTCGCCGTCGGCCTGACCTGCGGCGGCATCCTGGACGTGCTGGTGGAGCCCGTCGGCCCGGACACCTTCCCCGAGTTCCCGGAGGTCGCCGCCGCGATCGAGGCGCGCGAGCCGGTCGCGGTCGCCACCGTCGTGGCCGGGCCCGGGCGGATCGGCGCCCGCCGGGTGGTCTTCACCGACCGGGCGTCCGGGTCCCTCGCGCCCGGCGCCCCGCACGCGGCCCGCCTCGACGCGGCGGTGGACGACGACGCGCGCGGCATGCTCGCCCAGGGCCTCACCGGGCAGCGGCACTACGGGCCCGAGGGGGAGCGGCGGCTGGACGACCTCAGCGTCTTCGTGCACTCGTTCGCGCCGCCGCCGCGGCTGCTGGTGTTCGGCGCGATCGACTTCGCGGCGGCCGTCGCCCGGATCGGCAAGTTCCTCGGCTACCACGTGACGGTGTGCGACGCGCGGCCGGTGTTCGCGACGCCCAAGCGGTTCCCCGAGGCCGACGAGGTCGTGGTGAAGTGGCCGCACAAGTTCCTGGAGGAGACGCGCGACGCCATCGACGGGCGGACCGCGATCTGCGTCCTCACCCACGACCCCAAGTTCGACGTGCCGCTGCTGGAGGTGGCGCTGCGCACCGATGCCGGGTACGTCGGCGCGATGGGCTCGCGCCGTACCCATGACGACCGGACGGCCCGGCTTCGTGAGGCCGGCCTGTCCGATGCCGAACTGGCCCGGCTGCGCTCGCCGATCGGCCTGGACCTCGGGGCCCGCACGCCGGAGGAGACGGCCGTGTCGATCGCGGCGGAGCTGGTCCAGCTGCGCTGGGGCGGTTCCGGCCGCCCGCTCACCGACACCAGCGGCCGGATCCACACGGAGTCGGATTCACACGAGCCGGGTCCCGGCGCGTCGGATACCGGGAAGGGCGACGTGAGCGCACTACCCTCGCGGGATGACGTTGCACGGTGAGGAGTCCCCGGCCGGCCTGCTGCTCGCCGCCGGGGAGGGCAGCCGCCTCGGGCGGCCCAAGGCGACGCTGGAACTGGACGGCGAGCGGCTCGTCGACCGGGGCGTCCGCACGCTGCGGGACGGCGGCTGCTCCCCGGTCCTGGTGGTGGCGGGGGCCGCGCAGATCGAGGTCATCGGCGCCGTCGTCGTCCCCAACCCCGACTGGCGGGACGGCATGGGCTCGTCCCTGCGCACCGGGCTCGCCGCGCTGCCGCCCCGCTGCCCCGCCGTGGTCGTCGCGCTGGTCGACCAGCCCCTGGTGACGCCCGCCGCCGTCGCGCGGCTCATCGCCGCGTACGAGGAGGGCGCCGCGATCGCGGTCGCCGCCTATGGGGGAGCGCCGCGCAACCCCGTCCTGCTGACCGCCGCGCACTTCGCCGGCGCGGCCGAGGCCGCGGTCGGCGACCAGGGGGCGCGCGGCTACCTGCGCGCCCACCCGGAGCTGGTGACGCAGGTCCCGTGCGACGACGTCGCCGCCCCCGACGACATCGACACCCCGGACGACCTGTCCGCGCTCAAGGAGACCCCTGAGCTCAACCGCCTTCGGGCAGAACGCTCTCGTCCAGCGCCCCGCAGTCGACCGCACGGCGCAGCCGGGCGGTGAGCGCCCTGATGGTGGCGGGCTCGTCCAGGACGCCGTTCGCGCTCCCCGCCTGCTCGTGCCAGGCCCGCACCCGTCCGATCACGTCGTCGACGCCGCCCAGGTGGAACGCGTACACCGCCGCGTACCGGCTCGGCAGGTGCGCGGGGTGCAGGTCCCAGCCCTGGTAGAAGCCGTGCGCCAGCGAGTGCCGGACGTGCGCGGCGTGCACGGCCCAGGTCGCGTTGACCTCGTCGGGCCCGTCGTTGCGGGGGATGACGTTGGTGGAGCCGTCCGACAGCCGGACCCCGGTGCCCGCCAGCGACACCTGCATGATGTGCCGGGCGAAGTCGCAGGCGGGGTGGTCGAGGCGCTGCTCGTGCGGCGGCAGCCCGAGCGCGGCGGTGTAGTCGAACACGCCGAAGTGGGCGGCGGTGATGCGGCCCTGCGCCTGGGAGACCAGCGACTGGAGCCCGATCCGCTTCTCCTCGTCGTCCATGAGCGCCTGCGGCGTCTCGATCTGGATCTCGAACCGCAGGATGCCCTGCGGGAGCCCGAGCGAGGTCTCCAGCCGGTCGAGGAACTCCACGAACAGCCGGACGTGCTCGATCGAGGTCACCTTGGGGAAGGTGATGGTGAACCCGCCGGGCAGCCGGCCGAGCCGGTCGCGCAGCGCGGTCAGGAACCCGTCCAGCGTCCGCATCGCGCGCTCGTGGCCGCCGTCGGCGAACGACTTGACCCGCAGCCCCCAGTAGTGCGGCAGGCCCTTCACCTGGTACGCGGCGCCGACCGCCTCGACGACCTGGTCGACGTGGGCGTCCTCCTCGGTGTCGTCGCGGACCCCGTAGCCGTCCTCGAAGTCGATCCGGATGTCCTCGACCGGCTCGGCGGCCAGCTTCGCCGCGACGCGCTCCCGCACCGGCCCGGCGAGCTCGGGGTCGAGCCCGAACGCCGCGCCGAACGATCCGGCGCCCGGCGTGTGGGTGTTCAGCAGCCGCAGCGCCTCGGCGCCGAAGTCGGCGGGCGTCGAGCGGGAGAACCGGTCCGCCGGGACGTACACCGTGTGGACCGGTTGGCGGCCTTCCGCGCCGCCGGGGAAGCGCTCGCCGTGGGCGTCGCGGACGGCGGCGATGCGCGCGGACAGGTCGTCGTACGAGGAGACGCTGAGGTTCACCCCGCAATGATCCCCCAACCCCCACCGGCTAGGGAACCGATACCGCGTGATCAGGCCGCCTGGATCCCCCAGCTTCCGCTGAACTCCTCGCCCGGTGCGAGGTCGACGACGCCCTCCCCGGACGCGAACGCGTTGGGCGGGCACGTCATGGGCTCGACGCCGAGGCCGGAGCGCGGGTCCGGGGCGTTGTCGGCGGTGTAGACCTCCATCCACGGGTGCGCCTCGTCGGCCCAGAGCCGCACCGTGCGGTCGCCGCCGGACAGCGTCACCCAGGCGCGGCCGTGGCCGTCGCGGTTGAGCCCGGTGTAGGCGTTGTCGATCCGCCGGTCCCCGAACACGGGCCCGGTGCGCAGGTCGTACTGGGTGCCGGTCACGTCCTGGGACGGCCCGGACGGGATCATCCGCTCGTCCACCGGGAGGTACCGGTCGGCGCCCAGCGTGACGGTGCAGCCGTCGATGGGCTCGCCGACCGTCAGGTAGGGGTGCGCGCCGTGCCCGTAGGGGGCGGTCCTGGTGCCGGTGTTGCGGGCCGTCATCCGCACGCGCAGCCCTTCCTCGGCGTCCAGGGTGTACTCCGCCTCCAGGTCGAGGCGGAACGGGTACCCGGCCGTGCCGAGCAGCCGGTGCGTGAGCCGCACCCGGTCGGGCTCGTGCTCGGCCGCCGTCCACGCCGCCCACCGGACGAGCCCGTGGATCGCGCAGTCGCGCTCGGGCTCGGACAGGTCGAGCCGGTGCGAGGCCCCGCCGTACTCGTAGGTGCCGCGGTCGACGCGGTTCGGCCACGGGATCAGCAGGTGCCCGAACGCGGCGGGGGCCGGCTCGTCGGCGCCGTGCGTCAGCACGAGCGGGCGCCCCTCGCGGGTCAGCTCGCGCAGGCTCGCGCCCGACTCGGTGACGACGGCCTGGTAGTGCCCCGCGCTGAGGGCGTACTGCTCGCCGGTGAGGGCGGACCGCTCCCCGCTGATCGACTCGCTCATGCGTGCGACGTTACCCCCGCCGCCACGGCTATGCGATCTCCGCCGCGGCGGCCCGGCCGACTCCGCCTCGGCGGTCAGGCCGGCTCCGCGAGGGCGTGCAGGGCGTCGGTGAAGACGTTCGCCGGCGGCTCGACCAGTCCGGCGCCGACCTGGCCCGTGCCGGCCTCCCGCCCGGCGATGCCGGTGTCGATGACGGGCAGGATCCCGGTGCGGACGACCCGCGTGACGTCCACGCCCACCGGGGTCCCGCGGAACGACAGCAGCGGGATCTGCAGCACCGGGTGCTCGGCGAGGGTGATCTCGTACATCCGCTGGGTGGCGGCCACCGCGTCGGGGACCTCCCCGCCGACGAACCGGACGATCGCGGGCGCGGCGGCGAGCGCGAACCCGCCCATCCCGGCCGTCTCGGTGATCGCCGAGTCGCCGATGTCGGGGTTGGCGTCGTCCGGGCCGTAGCCGCCGAGGTAGAGGCCGTCCGGGACGCCGGCGGGGCCGGTGAACCAGCGGTCGCCCGTCCCCGACACCTGGACGCCGAAGTCGGTGCCGTTGCGGGCCATCGCCACGACGAGGCTCGACCCCGGCACGCCGCGGGCCGCGTCCGCGCAGGCCTTCGCCGCCGCCATCCCCGCGTTGAGGAAGAAGTGGTCGTTGCCCGCCGCGAACCGCAGCGCCTCGGCGGCCCTCGCGCGGGGCACCTCCTCGGCCGCCGCGAGCGCGGGCGCCAGCTCGCGCAGCAGCAGCGACGTCGCCGCCCGGTTGCGGTTGTGCAGCTCGTCGCCCATCTGCAGGGCCTGCGCGATGAGCGCCATCAGGTCGATCGGCCCGTGCCGCCGGACGGCCTCGCGCAGCGCCGGGCCGAGCACCTCGCCCATCCACGCCAGCCGCTCGATCACCTCCGGCCCGTACGCCCCGTACCGCAGCACCTTCCCGAGGCCCTCGTTGAGCGAGCAGTAGGACGTCCCGCCGTGCTCGGCGTCCTCGACCACGAGCATCCACATGGACGGGCTGACGACGCCCGCCATCGGGCCGACCGCGGCGTGGTGGTGGCACGGCTCGAACACCGCCGCGCCGCGCTCCAGTTCGCGCTCGGCGCCGCGCGGCGTCTCGGCGAGCCCCTCCAGGAGCATCGCGCCGATCAGCGCGCCGCGCATCGGGCCGGACGCCCGCTCCCATTCCAGCGGCGGGCCCGCGTGCAGGAACTTCCCCGGCTCCAGGCCGAGCACGTCGCGCGCGGGGCGCACGTCCACCAGGTGCGGGCGCGCCGTCACCATCCGCTGGACGGCGCGGGCGTTGGCGTCGGCGTGGCCGGGGTCGCCGAGGACGGCCGCGAGCGCGGCCTCCGTCCCGGCAGGCGGCGGCCGCCAGTCGACCGACTCCACCGGGACGGCCTGCTCGGCGAGCGCGCTCGCGAGCACCTCGACCCCGGTCGCGACGACGCGCGGCTCGCGCGAGAGCAGCCCTCCCAGCCGGTGCCCGCGGTGCTGGTCCCGGTTGTCGCTCATCCGGGCATCCCTTCGACGATCGACCCGTCCACCAGCGCCAGCGCGTGCCGGGTCGCCTGCGCGTTGGAGGCGAACACCTCCGCGCCCGCCTCGCACAGCGCGGCGGCCTGCCGGTCGCGGTCCTGCGGGTCCGCCGGCGTCCCGCAGAGCGACACGACGACGGCGAGGTCGGGCCGGTCCCGCACCGCCGCGGTGACGGCCGGGACGAGCGCGGCGGCCGGATCGGGCTCCGCGCCGTGGCCGAGCACCACGTCCAGGAGCAGGACGCCGCAGCCGTCGTCGGCGGCCTCGGCGCGCAGCGCCTCCAGCCGCAGCGTCGGGTCGATCATCGGGTGCGCGCGGCCGCGCGTGTAGGCGTCGTCGCCGAAGTCGGTGAACCGGTGGCCGCGCGCCTCCAGGTCCCGGCCGAGCGCGTCCCGCGCGATCATCTCGGCCTCGTCGCGCAGCGTCCCGCCCGCGAACAGCCCGCGCAGCGCCAGGCCGGGAGCGGGCGCGGCGCGCCGGGGCGAGACCCAGCGCGGCCACGTCGGGACGGGACGGCCGAGCGCCCGCAGCGCCTTCTCCGCCGCGCGCGTCAGGTCGTCCTCGCCGGGCAGCGGCAGCGCGAACACCACCGGGGTGTCCAGCCGCCGGGCGGCCTCCCGGATCAGGTCCAGCACCTGCGGCGCGGGCGGCTTGGACACCAGCACGATCAGCTCGGTGCCGGGGTCGGCGTCCAGCGCGGCCAGCGCGGCGAGCGCCGACCGGCCGCTCACCTCGGGCGACAGGTCCCGCCCGCCGACGCCGAGCACGTGGCTGACGCCGGTGCCCGCCGCGTCCAGCAGGCACATCAGCTGCTGCGCGCCCGTCCCGGACGCCGCGACGACGCCGACCGGGCCGGGCCGCACCGCGTTGGCGAACCCGAGGCCCGCGCCGCCGATCACGGCGGTCCCGCAGTCCGGGCCCATCACGATCAGCCCGCGCCGCGCCGCCGCCTCCTTCAGCGTGATCTCCTGCCCGACCGGCACGTTGTCGCTGAAGATCATCACGTTGAGGCCGGCGTCCAGGGCGTCCATCGCCTCCGGGAAGACGTGCGGGCCCGGCACCGACAGCAGCGCCACGGTCGCGTCGCCGCGGGCCGCGGCGGACCCGGTCGTCCTGGCCGGCGCGGGCGCGCCCAGGATCCCGCCCCCCGCGGGCGGGCGGGACGCCTCGCGCAGCAGCGCGTCCAGCGCTTCCCGCACACCCTCCAGCCCGCCCTCGCCGGGCCCGTCCTCGTCGACACGGACCGCCACGACCAGGTCGTCCGGCCCGGCGCCGTCCGGCACGGCGAAGCCCATGCGGCCGAACATCTCGCGGTTCAGCTCGGTGCCCATCGCCACCATGGCCGCGGCGACGCCGGACCGTTCCGACAGGAGCCGGCTCACCCGCATCAGCGTGACCGAATCGTGGTAGCCCCCCCGCCGCACCTCGACCCAGTCCGTCATGCGGTGGCCCTCGGGGTGTGGAGGTGCTGTACCGGGATGCGCGGCACCTGGAGGTGCTGGACCCGGAGATACGCGGAGGCGCTGAGGGCGAGGGCGGCGCGGCATCCGGCGAGGACGCCGTGCGCGAGGTCCGCGCCCGACGTGTGGCCCACCGCGAGCAGGCGGCGGACGGCGGCCTGTGGCGGCTCGTGGCCCGCGACGCAGCGCAGGACGGCGGTCACCTCGGCGCCCGCCTGGCCCGCCGCCGCGCAGTGCAGCAGCGTCGCGGCCAGCGCCGTCGTGCGGGTGCCGGCGTCGGCGGTGACGGCCGCGCCGAGCCAGTCGGCCAGCCCCACCGCGGCGTCGCCGTGCCGGACGGCGCCGCCGACCAGCCTTAGCGCGGCCAGCAGGCCGCACAGGATGTCGTCGCCGCTCGGTGTCAGCCCGGGGCCGAGGCCGACGATCCGCTCGGCCGCCTCCACGGCGCCCGCGAGGTCGCCCGCGGCGCAGGACGCGGCGAGCGCGTCCGGGTCGGGATGCCCGGCGAGGCCGCCGCCCGACGGGCCTTCGGCGGTGAGCGCGCCGGCCGCGGTCAGTTCGGCCTCCAGGGCGCGGATTCCCCGGGAGAGCGAGGCGGGCTGCATCGCGCCGAGCACGGGGGAGGGGTCCCACCAGCGGCGCACGCGCACGTTGAGGCCCTCCGCCTCGATCCGGCCGTCGCCGACGAACGCGTCCGCGCCCTCGCGGACGGACCGGAACGGGTGCTCGCGCCGGTGGGCGACGACCACCACCGCGTTCGGAAGCCGGCCGGCGTCGGAGGTGACGACGGCGAGCACGCGCGGCTCGCGGCGCCCTCCGGGGCCGCCCCCGCGCATCTCCAGGTACAGCGCCGCGGGGAAGACCGCGATGACGCGGGCCGCGCGGCGCGGCGGGTCGAGCAGGGGCCGAAGCGCGAGGCTCGCGGCGCCGGCGGCGGGGGGCCGCCCTCCGGGGCGGTCCGGGAGCCGGATCGGGTCGCGGACGAGAGCGGTCACGGATCCTCCCGAGGCCGGTGTCGGCGGCCGCCCGGCGTGCGGACGGCCCGGCCTCCGGCATGACGGTAGAACGGGGCCGCCATTGGACGTATGGATAAAACTGCCAAGGATGGTTGTCATCGTTCGTCTTTGTTGTCAGTGTTGATCAGGCATCGGTAGCGATCACGCCGTCACGGGCGATGTACGCACCAAAAGGCGAGGTGACCCCTGGCATGAGTTACACCACTGCGGACCCGGGCCCACCGGCCCTCCGGCTCGCGAGTACCGGAACCCTGACCTACGGCCTTTCGGTCGGCGAGGTCCTCGGCGTCAGCACCCTGAACGGCGCCCGCCTCATCGCCGGACGGGCCGGACTCGAGCGCGTCGTCCAGCGGCTGAACGTGATGGAGGTCCCCGACATCCTGTCGTGGGTCAAACCGAACGAACTGCTGCTCACCACCGGCTACCCCCTCCGCAACACCCCCCAGTCGCTCGACAACCTGGTCGCCGACCTGGACGAGCGCGGCCTCGCGGCGCTGGCCATCAAGCTGGGCCGCTACCTGGACTCGCTGCCCGCCGAGATGATCGCGCAGGCGGACCGGCGCGGCTTCCCCCTGATCCTGCTCCCGAACGACGTCGGCTTCGACGACATCCTGAACCAGGTGCTGACCGACATCCTGAACCGGCAGGCGGCCGTCCTCGCCCGCACCGAGGAGGTGCACCGGGCGCTCGTGCAGATCGTGCTGTGCGGCGGCGGCCTCCAGGAGGTCGTGGACGAGGTCGCGACGCTGCTGGACGTGGCGGTCGTGGTGCTGGACGGCGAGCAGCGGGTGCTCGCGGGCGCCGGCCCCGACGAGCACGTCCAGGCGATGCGGGCCTTCGACGCGGGCCGGCACGCGGCGTGCGGCCGCGGCGGCTGCGGCATCATCGGCGCGCACGGCACCGGCGACCACCTGGTCGTGCCCGTGATGGCGGGCGGGTTCGACCACGGCCGGATCGTCGCGTTCAGCCCCGGCGGCACCCTGCGCGGCACCGACCTCGGCATCCTGGAGCGCGCCGCGACCGTCGCCGCGCTCGTGGTGACCAAGCAGCAGGCCGTCGCGGCGGTGGAGAGCAAGTACCGCGCCGACTTCCTGCGCGACATCCTCGCGGGCCGGGCGGGCGGCGACGACCGGATCGTGTCGCACTGCGGCGGGTTCGGCTGGGACCTCGACCGGCCGATGATGGTGGTCGTCGCCGAACTGGACGGGCGCCCCCGCGGCGCCTCGGGCCAGGAGGCCGAGGGCAAGGGCCGGGCCCTCCCGGCGGGCAGGGCCGTCGAGCCCGACGGCGGCGCGCGCGGCGTCCGCGGCGCCGAGGAGCGGGCCGCGCAGGAGCGGCTCGCCGCGGCCTGGACGACGGCCGTCCGGCGGCACGACCGGGGCGCGGCCGTCGCGAGCTTCGCCCACGAGGTCGTGGCGATCGTGGGCGCCGAGGGCGGCGACCCGGCCGAGTGGACCGCCGGACCGGTCCAGGCGATGGTCAAGGAGGCCTCGTCGATCTTCGCCGAGCACCTGCCGGTGCGGCGCACGTTCTCCACCGGGATCAGCCGGACAGTGAGCTCGCCGGCCGCGCTGCCCGAGGCCTACGAGCAGGCGGTGAAGGCCGTGCGGGTCGGGCGCCAGCTCAACGGGGCGGGCGCGCGGGCGCACTTCGACCAGCTCGGCGTGTACCGGCTGCTCAGCCTCGTCTCCGACCCGGACGAGCTGCACGCGTTCGTCCGCGAGACGCTGGGCGACCTCGCCGCCGACGACGAGCCGGAGCTGGTCGACCTGCGCCGCACCCTCCAGGTGCTGCTGGAGACGAACCTCAACGTCGCGGAGACGGCCCGCCGGCTGCACTTCCACTACAACACGCTGCGCTACCGCATCGGGAAGCTGGAAAGGATGCTCGGAGCGTTCACCGAGGACGCCCATCTGCGGCTCAACCTCACCCTCGCCCTTCACGTGCTGCGCATGCGGGGTATCTGAGGGTAGCGCCACCGCCCCGGACCCCCGGGGCGCCACACCGGAGCCGGACGGCCGTCGCCCCAGCTCGGCGCGTCCGCGCACCGGCCGGTCCTCCCAATCCTGGACGCGCGGTTTGGCAGATGTCGCCGATGCCCGCCCACCAGGGTAGATCTACCTTGCCCGCATGAAAGGCCCGCGGGAACGCGGCCGGCTGAGCAGGAGGACCCCCATGGTGATCGGCTGGAAGCTGCACGGCGACGGACGGACGCCGCCGCCCGGGGAGGTCGTGCGGCCGGACGAGCGGCTGTCGTGGCCGCGGACCGCGGGCATCGGCGCCCAGCACGTGGTCGCGATGTTCGGGGCGACCTTCGTGTTCCCGGTCGTGATGGGCCTGGACCCCAACCTGGCGATCATGATGTCCGGGATCGCGACGATCCTGTTCCTGCTGATCGTGGGCGGCCGGGTGCCGAGCTACCTCGGCACGAGCGCCTCGTTCGTCGGCGCGGTCGCGGCGATCCGCGCGGCGGGCGGCGACAGCGCCACCGTCACCGGGGCGATCCTCGTCGCGGGCCTGGTGCTCGCGGTGATCGGCGTGCTCATCCACGTGGTGGGCGGCGAGGTCATCCACAAGGTGTTCCCGCCGGTGGTCACCGGCGCCGTGGTCATGCTGATCGGGTTCAACCTGGCCCCCGTCGTCGCGACCGTGTACTGGCCGCAGGACCAGTGGGTGGCGCTGGCGACGCTGGCGTTCGCGGTGCTCTGCGCGGTGCTGCTGCGCGGCTTCTGGGCGCGGATCACGATCCTGCTGGCGCTGGTGTTCGGCTTCGTCCTGTCGTGGCTCCTCGACGCGGCGGCCGGGAAGATCACCTCCGTGCTGCCCGGCCAGAACCTGCTGGACGGCGCCGGCAAGCCGTGCGCGGCGGAGGGCCCCTTCTGCGTCGCCACCGCGTTCCCGCACGACCGGGTGAACCTCACGAGCGTGAAGGCCGCCGACTGGTTCGGGTTCCCCGACCTGCACGCCCCCGACTTCAAGACCTCGGCGATCCTGCTGGCGCTGCCCGCCGTCATCGCGCTGATCGCGGAGAACACCGGGCACGTCAAGGCCGTGGCCGCGATGACGCACGACGACCTGGACCCGGTCCTCGGCCGGGCCATCGCCGCGGACGGCGTCGGCACCGCCCTCGCCACCGCCGTGGGCGGCTCGCCCACCACCACCTACGCCGAGAACATCGGCGTCATGGCGGCGACCAGGATCTACTCGACCGCCGCCTACTTCGTCGCCGCGATCGTGGCGATCCTGTTCGGGCTGTGCCCGAAGTTCGGTGCCCTCGTCGCCGCGACGCCGGGCGGCGTCCTCGGCGGCATCACCGTCGTCCTCTACGGGATGATCGGGCTGCTCGGCGCGAAGATCTGGATCGAGAACCGGGTCGACTTCGCCGACCCGGTCAACCTCGTCCCGGTGGCCGCCGCGATCATTCTGGCGATCGGGAACGTGACACTCCAGGTGACCGACGACTTCCCGCTCCAGGGCATCGCGCTCGGCACCATCGCCGTGCTGGTCGGCTACCACGTCCTGAACGTGCTGCGCCGGCCGGAGGACACGGGCGGCGGCATCATCGCCCCGGCGGAGGAGGAGATCGGCGGCCCCGTCAGGCACGCCGACCACGATCGGCCGGGTACACCCAGGACCGATGAGAGCTGACGAGGGGCCGCGGTGAAACCACCTCCGTTCGGGTACCACGCGCCGGGCACGCTCGGCGCGGCCCTGGACGCGCTGGCCGCCGCGCCCGGCGGGAAGGTGCTGGCGGGCGGGCAGAGCCTCATCCCGCTGCTGAACATGCGGCTGGCCGCGCCGTCCGACCTGGTCGACATCAACCGGGTCGCGGAGCTGGACACCCTCCACGTCGGCGACCAGGGCGTGCGGGTCGGCGCGCTCGCCCGGCACGCGCGGGTGGAGCGCTCGGCGGAGGCGGCGGCCGTGCAGCCGCTGCTCGGACGGGCGCTGCGGCACGTCGCGCACCCGGTGATCCGCAACCGGGGGACGGTCGTCGGCAGCCTGGTGCACGCCGACCCCGCCGCCGAGATGCCCGCCGTGCTGGCCGTCCTCGGCGGGACGGTCGAGGCGGCCTCGGCGCGGGGCCGCCGCACCATCGCGGCCGAGGCGTTCTTCCGCGGCCCCCTGGAGTCGGCGCTCGAACCCGGCGAGCTGGCCGTCGCGGCGTTCTTCCCGGCCGCGCCGCCGCGCACCGGGACCGCGTTCGCCGAGACGGCGCGGCGGCACGGCGACTACGCGCTCAGCGGCGTCGCCGCCGTCGTCGGCCTCGACGAGGACCTGCGCGTCGGCTCGGCGCGCGCCGGGTTCCTCGGCATCGCGCCGACGCCGCTCGTGCTCGACCTGACCGCCGCCGCGGGCCCCCGCGGCGACTGGGCGGCGGCGGCCGCGCACGTCCGGGAGCGGATCGACCCCGAACCCGACATCCATGCGGGCGCCGCCTACCGGCGCCACCTGACCGGCGTGCTCGCGGAGCGCGCCCTGAACGCGGCCGCGGCCGAGGCGCTGCGGAGGGCGGAGGACTGATGGCGGAGAGCTTCGAGGTCGCGCTGACCGTCAACGGGACGCACCGCACGGCGCGCGTCCCGGCGCGGCGGTTGCTGTCGGACCTGCTCCGGCACGACCTCGGGCTCACCGGCACGCACGTCGGCTGCGAGCACGGCGTCTGCGGCTGCTGCACCGTCCTGCTGGACGGGGAACCGGTCCGCTCGTGCCTCATGCTCGCCGTCACCGCCGCGGGCCACGCGGTCACCACCGTCGAGGGGCTCGCGGCGCCGGACGGGACGCCCTCGCCGGTGCAGCGCGCGTTCCGCGAGTGCCACGGCCTGCAGTGCGGGTTCTGCACGCCCGGGTTCCTCTGCACGGTCACGGCGCTGCTGCGGGAGACGCCGAGGCCCACCGAGGACGAGGTCCTGGAGGGGATCTCGGGGAACCTGTGCCGCTGCACCGGCTACCAGAACATCGTCAAGTCGGTGCACCGCGCCGCCGACCTGCTCAGCAGTTCCGGGGGGTGCGGGGGGTCGTCCCCCCGCAATGAACACAGCAGTTCCGGGGGGTGCGGGGGGTCGTCCCCCCACAGTGAACACAGCAGTTCCGGGGGGTGCGGGGGGTCGTCCCCCCGCAATGAAACAGCTGAGGGGTCGTCCCCCCTCAAGGCAACAAAGGCAACAGCTGAGGAGTCGTGAATGGGCACCCGGGTCTTCGGTGAACCGGTCCAGCGGCGCGAGGACGGCAGGCTCCTCACCGGGCGCGGCCGCTACCTCGACGACCTCGGGCGGGACGCGCTCGCGGCGGCGTTCGTGCGCTCCCCGCACGCGCACGCCCGGATCGCCGACATCGACGTGTCGGGGGCCCTCGACGTCGAGGGGCTGGTCGCCGTCTACACCTGGGAGGACCTGCCGGGGAAGGTCGGGGACCCGCTGCCGCTCCTCATCCCGCACCCCGCGCTGACCCACGGCCGCACCGGGTACCCGCTCGCCCGCGACACCGTCCGGCACGTCGGCGAGCCCGTCGCGATGGTCGTGGCCCGCGACCGCTACCTGGCCGAGGACGCCGCAGAGCGCATCCGCGTCGAGTACGAGCCGCTGCCGCCCGTCGTCGGCATCGAGACGGCGGAGCGGGCCGAGCACCTGGTCCACGACGACGTGCCCGGCAACGTGGGCGCCGTCCTGGTCCAGGAGAACGGCGACGCGGCCGCGGCGATCGACGCCGCGCCGCACGTGCTGGAGTTCCGGCTGTCCATCGAGCGCAGCGCGTCCATGCCGCTGGAGGGCCGCGGCGTCTACGCGCGGTGGGACGCCGACGACGGGTCGCTGCGCGTGTACTCCTCCACGCAGGCGTCCACGAGCGTGCGGGCGGCGATCGCGGCGCGGCTCGGGATGCCGAACGGCAAGGTCGAGGTGGTCGCGCCGGACGTCGGCGGCGGCTTCGGCGTGAAGATCGTCCACCCGTGGCCGGAGGAGGTCCTGGTGCCGTGGGCGGCGCGGCTGCTGGACCGCGAGATCAAGTGGACCGAGGACCGCCGCGAGCACTTCGTCTCCGCCGCGCACGAGCGCGGGCAGCTGCAGGACGTGCGGGTCGGGTTCGACGACGAGGGCCGCGTCCTCGGCCTGGACGTGCGGATCCTGCACGACCACGGCGCCTACACCCCGTACGGGATCATCATCCCGATCGTCACCTCCACCCAGCTCCTCGGCCCCTACAAGATCGGGGCGTACCGGGCGGAGGTCGTCAGCCTCTACACCAACACCCTCATCGTCACCCCGTACCGGGGCGCGGGCCGCCCGCAGGGCGTGTTCTGCATGGAGCGGACGATGGACCGCATCGCCCGCCACCTCGGCCGCGACCGCGCCGACGTGCGCGCCGCCAACTTCATCCAGCCCGACGAGTTCCCCTACGACCAGGGCCTGACGTTCCAGGACGGCCGGCCGCTGATCTACGACTCGGGGAACTACCCCGAGCTGCTCCGCAAGGCGCGGGAGCTGATCGGCTGGGACGGCTTCGAGGCCGAGCGCGCCGCCGCCGCGGCCCGGGGCCGCCGCATCGGCATCGGCCTCGGCGTCTACGTCGAGGGCACGGGCGTCGGCCCGTACGAGGGCGGCCACGTCGAGATCGACACCGCGGGGCGGGTGCACGTGTCGACCGGGCTCACCTCCCAGGGGCAGGGCCACGAGACCGTGTTCGCGCAGATCGCGGCCGCCGAGCTGGGCGTCCCCATCGAGGACGTCCACGTCACGACGGGCGACACCCGGCGGTTCGGGTACGCGGTCGGCACGTTCGCGTCCCGCGCCGCCGTGATGAGCGGCAACGCGATCGCGCTGGCGTGCCGGAAGGTCCGCGGCAAGGCGCTGCGCATCGCGGGCGAGGCGCTGGAGGCCGACCCGGACGACCTGGAGATCACCGACGGGGTCGTGCACGTGCGCGGCGACCGGTCGGCGGCCGTCCCGCTGCGGACGGTGGCGGTGCTGTCGAACCCGCTGCGGTACGCGTTCGACGAGGAGGCCGCGGCGGCGACGCAGTTCGCGGTGGGCCGCCCGGCCACCGAGCCGCCCGTCGCGGCCGGGGACGAGCCCGGCCTGGAGGGCCGCGACTACTACTCGCCGGTGCGCTCGACGTTCGCCTCCGGGGCGCACGCCGCGATCGTGGAGGTCGACCCCGACACGGCGGAGGTCGCGATCCTGCGGTACGCGGTCGTGCACGACTGCGGGCGGCTCGTCAACCCGATGGTGGTGGAGGGCCAGATCCACGGCGGCGTCGCGCAGGGCGTCGGCGGCGCGCTGTACGAGCGGATGGTGTACGACGAGTCGGGCCAGCTGCTCAACGCCTCGTTCATGGACTTCCTGATGCCGTACGCGACGGAGGTCCCGCGCATCGAGACCGACCACCTGGAGACGCCGTCACCGCTGAACCCGCTCGGCATCAAGGGGGCGGGGGAGGCCGGCGTCATCCCGGTGTCGGCGGTGGTCGCGTCGGCGGTCGAGGACGCGGAGGGGATCCGGGTGGACGCGATGCCGCTGTCCCCGGACGACCTGTACACGCTCCGGCTGCGCGCCGCGGACGACCCGTCCCTGCGCGTCAAGGAGGACGCCGAGGTGTCCTGACGGCGAGCCGGACCCGTCACAGGTGCGGGCCGGGGCACGGGTCTGGCTGGCGGGGCCGGCTCGGGAAAGCAGGGGACCTCGGCCCCGCCAGCGTGCCGACCTTGGCACAGACCGCCCCGGGACTCCGGCCCAACCGGGTTTCCTCCGGGAAGGTCGCTTTCAGGCGTGGGACGGCTGGTCAGGGGCGTTTCCGCCGAGGGAGCGCGGCAGGTAGTTCTCGACCGCGGCGGGCCGGAACCCGGCCTGCCTGATCCAGCCGAGGATCATCTGGAACTCCTGGGCGAGGCCCTTGCGGTAGTGCATGAGGATGATGTCGCCGGGCTTGAACCCCGTGCCTCCGTCGCCGCGCGCGAAGCCGTTGTAGCCGACGCCGGGCCCGGAGGTGCCGTTGTAGAACTCCGCCGACCACAGCAGCACCGACTTGATGCCGCAGTCCTTCGCCGCCTGCAGGGTGGTCTGGTTGTAGCTGCCGAACGGAGGGCGGAAGACCTGGGGGCGGCGCCCGTACTGCTTCTGGATGGCGTCGGAGGAGTCGCAGATCTCCTTCTTCTGCGACTCGGCGCTGAGCGTCGCCATGTTGGGGTGGGTGACGGTGTGGTTCTCCATCTGCGACCCGGCGTTGCGCATGGCCCAGAAGTACTGTCCCTGCCCCTTGATGTAGGTGGAGGTCAGGAACGTCAGGATGGGGACCTTCTCCTTGCGGACGAGGTTCACGAACTCCGAGTCGTAGGTGTAGCCGTCGTCGATGGTCAGGAAGACGACGCGCTCCTGCGTCTCGATGTGGTTGATGACGGGCGGCAGGCCGTTGGCGGCGGGCTTCGGCATCGTCCACGACCCCGGCTTGGGCGTCGCCCACCGCTGGTCGTCGAGCACGGACGCGAGCTGAGTCCGCATGGACGGGCCTGAGTCGCCGCCCAACCCGGAGGTCACGACGGGCCAGCCGCCCGCGGCCACGCCGAACACTCCGGCGGCGACCATGGCGATCACGGGCGTCTTTCCTGGCATCGACCGCGTACTCCGTTCGCTGGGGGGTCTGAAGTTCTCTGGGGGGTTCTGAAGCTCTTTGGGGTGCAGTGGGTCCGCATCGGTTGACGCGCGGGGGGCGGTCCAGGTTCGCCCCAGCGCGGAACCTGCCGGACATATCTGACCATTCCCAGGCGTCGGGGGAGTGCATCTCACCAATCCTCGGCGTGTACTCGGCAGAAGTTGCCGTTCGGCGAGGGGGCCGGGTTCTCTAAAGTCGGGTCATGCAGCTCACCGGCAGTGCCAGCGTCGCCGCGCCGCTCGACCGCGTCTGGGACGCGCTCCAGGACCCGGCCGTGCTGGCGAGGACGATTCCCGGGTGCCGCTCCCTGGAGGAGACGGGGGACGGCACCTACCGCATGACGGTCACGGCGGGCGTCGCGTCGATCCAGGGCACCTACGTGGGGCAGGTCGAGCTTGCCGACCCCGACCCGCCGCGCTCGTTCGTGCTGCGCGCCCGCGGCCAGGGCGCGCCCGGCACGGTGGACGCCACGGTCCGCGTCCGGCTGACGGACGGCGACGGCACCACCCGGATCGACTACGACGCGGACGCGGTCGTCGGCGGGATGGTCGGCGGCGTCGGGCAGCGGATGCTCGGCAGCGTCGCCAAGCGCACCGCGGGCGAGTTCTTCTCCGCCGTCGAACGCGACCTCATCGCGCTCGCGGCCCCGTCCCCGGTACCCGCCGGGGAACCGGTGCCAGCGGCCCCCGCGCCGTCCGCCGCCGGGACTGCGACTCCGGGACGCGCCGTGTACCCGGGACGCGCCGCGGCCGAGCCGGCGCCCTCGGGGGCCTGGCTCCCGATGGCCGCCGCGTTCGGCACCGGCGGAGCGGTCGCCCTCGCGGGCGTGGCGGTCGGCTACCTCATCGGCCGCCGCTCCCGCTGAGACGCGCCGCGAAGGCCTCGCGAACCCGGGAAGGTCGGACGACCACCCCTGGAAACGGCGACGGCGGGCGCCCCGGGAGACTGCCCAGGACACCCGCCGTTCGATCCGGTCGGCCGACCGCCGACCGGTGGCCGCGTGCTAGCTGACGGCCACGAGGTCGACGACGAAGATGAGCGTCTCGCCGGGCTTGATGGCGGGGCTCGGGCTGCGGTCGCCGTAGGCGAGGTGCGGCGGGATGACGAGCTTGCGGCGCCCGCCGACCTTCATGCCGGCGATGCCCATGTCCCAGCCCTTGATGACGCGGCCGGAGCCGAGCTCGAAGTCCAGCGTGCCGCCGCGGTTCCAGGACGCGTCGAACTCCTCGCCGGTCGACCACGACACGCCGACGTAGTGCATCGACACCTGCGAGCCCTTGACGGCCTCGGGGCCGTCGCCCTCGGTGATGTCGGTGATGTCGAGGTAGGCGGGCGGCTGGCCCTCGGGGAAGTCGATCTCGGGGCGTTCAAGCGCCATGAACGGGCTCCAGCGGTCTCGTCGGATGCAAGGACAGAACAGAGCTGCTCAGCCTATCCGCACGCGGGTCACGAAAGAACGGCCCTTCCGTTGGCAGATTGCGACGGTTTCGCAGGTGGGCGGCGTCCGGTAGACCCTATGACCATGGTGAGGCGGTGTTCCTGGTGAGGCGGGGCCTGTGGTGACGCGGTTGCGGATCGGCATCGACACGGGCGGGACGTTCACCGACGTCGTCGCCCTGGACGGCGACGGGACCCTCGTCACCACGAAGACGCCCTCGACGCCCGCCGACCCGGCCGAGGGGTTCGCCGACGGCGTCGCCAAGATCCTCCGGCTGACCGGCGCGGGGCCGCAGGACGTCGCGGCGCTGTCGCACGGGACGACGGTCGCGACGAACCGGCTCCTGGAGGACCGGATCGACGACCTCGGGTTCGTCACGACCGAGGGCTTCGAGTCGGTCCTGGAGATCGCCAGGCAGAGCGTCCCGGACGGCTACGGCAACAGCTACTTCTGGGTGAAGCCGCCGCGGATCGTCCCCGCGCACCGCGTGCGGTCGGTCGGCGGGCGGCTCGACCACACCGGCGCCGAGCTGCGCCCGTTCGACGAGGAGTCGGCGGTCGCGGCGGCCCGCTGGTTCCGCGACCAGGGGATCCTCGCGATCGGGGTGTGCTTCCTGCACTCCTACGCCGACCCGTCGCACGAGCTGGCGATGCGGGACGTGCTGGCCCGCGAGCACCCGGACGCGGTCGTGTCGCTGTCGTGCGAGGTGCTGCGCGAGTACCGCGAGTACGAGCGGTCGGTGACGACGCTCGTCGACGCCGCCGTCAAGCCCGCGATGAACGGCTACCTCGCGCGGATCGCCGAGCGCGTCGCGGCGCGGCTGCTGGTGATGAAGAGCAACGGCGGCGTGCTGTCGGCGGACGAGGTGGCGCGGCAGCCGATCACGACCGTCCTGTCCGGCCCGGCGGCCGGGGCGCTCGGCGCGGCGTTCGTCGTCTCGCGCAGCGGGCACGGCTCGGTCGTGACGCTGGACGGCGGCGGGACGTCCACCGACGTCGCGGTGGTCCTGGACGGCGAGCCGACCCTCACCACCGAGGGCTCCATCGGCCGCCACCCCGTCAAGATCCCGATGATCGACATCGTGACCGTCGGCGCGGGCGGCGGGTCGGTCGCGTGGCGCTCGCCGGAGGGCGCGCTGAAGGTCGGGCCGCGCAGCGCCGGGGCCGATCCCGGGCCGCTCTGCTACGGGCGCGGCGGCGCCGAGGTCACGGTGACCGACGCGCACGCCGTCCTCGGCCGCATCCCGCCGCACCTGCTGGGCGGCGAGGTGCCGCTGGACGTGGCCGCCGCCCGCCGGGGCCTGGAGGCGCTCGCCGCGGAGCTCGGCCTGCCGGTCGAGCGGGCCGCCGCCGGGATCCTGGAGATCTCCGCGTGGAACCAGGCCAACGCCATCCGGCAGATCACCGTGAAGCGCGGCCTGGACGTGCGCGACTACCCGCTCGTCGCGTTCGGCGGCTCCGGCCCCCTGCTGGCGTGCCGGCTGCTCGACGTCCTCGGCCTGCCCGCCGCCGTCGTCCCGGAGAACCCCGGCAACCTGTCGGCGTTCGGGCTGCTCACGGTGGACGTGAAGAACGACTACGTCCGGACCCGCGTGGTCGGCGACGCCGAGCTCGACCCCGCGCTCCTCGCCGAGGTCTACGCCGACCTCGAAGCCGAGGCCGCCGAGGCGCTGGCCCGCGAGGGGTTCCCCGAGGACCGCCGCCGCTTCGCCCGCTCCGCCGACCTGCGCTACTACGGCCAGGCGTTCGAGGTGCGGGTCGCCGCGCCCGCCGGGCCGCCGGACGGGGAGCTGCGCGCCGAGGTCGTCCGCCGGTTCCACGACGCGCACGAGGCCCTCTACGGCTACTGCTACCGGGACGACCCGCGCCACCCGGTCGAATGGGTCAACCTGCGGGTCTCCGGCATCGGCCCCATTGAACGGCCGCGCCTGACCGAGCGCCCGCCCGGGGACGGCGACGCGTCCCGGGCCCGCACCGGAACCCGGACGGTCTACTTCGACGCGTGGGAGGAGTCGGCCGTCTACCGGCGCGAGAAACTCGCGCCCGGCGACACCGTCGAAGGCCCGGCCGTCATCGAGGAGTTCGGCTCGACGCTTCCGCTGCACCCCGGCTTCACGGCGAACCTCGACGGCCACGGCAACCTGGTGGTGACGCGATGACCGGCCCCCTGACGGACCCGATCCTGCTGGAGATCGTCGAAGGGACGCTGGCGTCGGTGGAGCGCGAGGTCGAGACGGCCATCGCCCGCACCGCCCGCTCGCCGATGATCCGCGACGCGCACGACTTCCGCGCCGGGATCCACGACCGGCGCCTGCGCAAGCTGACCGGGCGGTCGTACTCGGCGCTCGTCCAGCCGGTCGCCCGCGACTTCCCGCCGGAGGAGATGCGGCCCGGCGACGTCTTCTTCCACAACGACGTGTACCTGTCCGAAGGCGGCATCGGGCACCTGCCGGACCTGTGCGTGACGGTCCCGGTGTTCCACGAGGACGAGGTGGTCGCGTTCGTCCAGGCGTTCGGCCACCACGACGACATCGGCGGCGCCGTCCCCGGATCGATGCCGAGCCACGCCCGCAGCGCGTTCGAGGAGGGCCTCATGGTCCCGCCGATCAAGCTGTGGGACCGGGGCGTGCCGAACCGGGCGGCGCTGACCATCATGACCCGCAACTCGCGGATGCCCGACTCGCTCGCCGGCGACCTGGACGCCGAGTGCTCGGCCTGCCTGATGGGCGCCCGCCGCCTCGGCGAGCTGTTCGCCCGCTACGGCCGCGCCGACGTGGAGGCGTGCTTCGAGGCCATCATCGACCGGACCACCGAGACGTTCCGCCGCGAGCTGCTCGCCAAGATCCCGGACGGGACGTTCGTGTGGGAGGACTACGCCGAGCACGACGGCGTCGACCCGCCCCGCCTGCACGCGCAGCGCATCACGCTGACCGTCGACAAGGCGGCCGCCGTCCCGCTGACCATCGACTTCACCGGGACGTCCCCGCAGGCCAGGGGGCCCATCAACCACGCGGGCGACTACTCCGACGGGGTGTTCCTGAAGAAGTGGCTGGCGCCCGTCCTGCGCAACCTCGCCGACACCCCCGAGCGGGCCGCCGAACTCGACGTGAACGAGGGCGTGGTGCCGCTGATCGAGATGCGGTTCCCGGAGAAGGGCACGCTGCTCACGCCCGTGTTCCCCGCCCCGACCAACGCCCGCACGTTCGTCATCCTGCGGCTGCTCGGCGTCCTCGCGGGCGTGCTGGCCAAGGCGACGGGCGGGCGGATGCCGGCCGACCAGGAGACGATCCGCTACACGGGCGTCTACGGCGAGGACGACCGCGGCCCCTACCTGATGCGCGAGGTCCTCGGCGGCGGCTCGGGCGGCCGCTACTACGCCGACGGCGAGGACACCATCCACGTCGTCCCCGACTCCCGCAACATCCCCGCCGAGTTCGCCGAGGCGCGCTGGCCGTTCGTCGTCGAACGCCTCGGCCTCGCCGTCGACTCCGGCGGGCCGGGGGAGTACCGCGGTGGCCTCGGCTACGACAAGCACATCCGGATGCTCCGCGACGCCCACTACATGTCGATCGCCGACCGCTCCATCCTGTCGTGCTGGGGCGTCAACGGCGGCCGCGCGGGACGCCCGTTCCGCGTCGACATCGACGGCGAGGAGATGGACGGCCTGGTGGACGACCGGCCCGTCCGCGCCGGGCAGGTCATCCGCATCCGCACCACCGGCGGGGGCGGCTGGGGCGACCCGCTGAACCGCGACCCGTCCCGCGTGGCCGCCGACGTCCGCGACGGCAAGGTCTCCCTGGACGGCGCCCGCGAGGACTACGGCGTCGTCCTGGCGGATGGAGCGGTGGACGCCGAGGCGACCGAGACCCTGCGGGCGCGCCTGCGCGTGGAGCGCGGCCCGACCCCGTTCTTCGACCGCGGCCCCGGCTTCCCCACCCTCTCCGGCGGCGCCACCACCGCCGCCGTCGACACCCTCGACCCGTGACGACGAGCCGTATCCGCACGGTTCACTCCAAGCCTCGTGAGGCGGTACTTCGTTGCTCCGCGACAGCGGCGAGCACGCGCCGGGCCAGGATGAGGTCCGCGTCCGGTGTGCCGGCCGCCGACGCGTGGGCCGACATCGCCGCGATCCGTTCGGGATCGGTGAGCACCGGGATCAGGGTGGTCTCGATCCAAGCCGGATCGAGGTCGCCGTCGTCGACGAGCAGTGCCCCACCGGCCGCGACGACCGGCTCGGCGTTCAGCCGCTGCTCACCGCCGCGCAGCGGTAGCGGGACGTACGCGGCCGGCAGACCGACGGCGGCCAGTTCGGCGCACGTCATCGCTCCCGAGCGACAGATCACGAAGTCGGCCGCTGCGTAGGCGTAGTGCATCTCGTCTACGAAGGGTACGACGACGTAGGGCGGATCGGCGGGGTCGCGGTCCGGCGCTCCGACCACGTGCTGCGGCCCGGTGATGTGCAGCACCTGTACACCGGTCGCCCGCAACGCCGCAGCCGCGCCGGACACCGCGGCGTTGATCGAATGGGCGCCCTGCGAGCCGCCGGTGACCGTCAGTACCGGCCCGTCGGGTCGCAGCCCGAACCGCCGCCGGGCGGCGTCGCGCAGCACGGGCCGGTCGAGCCCGGTGATCGCCGGCCGCAGCGGAATCCCGATGGCGGTGGCGTGCGCCAGCCGGACACTCGGCGCGGCGGTGAACACGTGCGTCGTCATCCGGGCCGCCAGCCGGTTGGCCACTCCGGGCCGGGCGTTCGCCTCGTGGACGACGATCGGCAGGCCCTGCCTGTGGGCGGCAAGGTAGGCCGGCATGGCCACGTAGCCACCGAAGCCCACCACGACCTCGGCCCGGACGCGGTCGAGCACGATCTCGGCCGCCCGCACCGAGTCGCGGAGCCTGCCCGGCGTCTGCAGCAGGGCCCGGTTCAGTTTGCGCGGCAGCGGCGCCGGTGGGATGAGTTCGAGCGGGTAGCCGCGGGCGGGAACGAGCGTGGTGTCCAGACCGCGGACGGTGCCGAGGGCGGTGATCTCGGCCGTGGGCTCCAGACGGCGCAGGGCGTCGGCGAAGTTCATCGCGGGCTCGATGTGCCCTGCCGAATGGCCGCCGGCGACGACGACGCGCGGTGGCGGCTCGCCCGGCATCACGATGTCCCTCCGATCAGGATTCCGCGGTTCGCGTGAAACCGCTCGAACACCTGCATCGGCAATGACGCGGAGTCTGAATTGTGTGAATAGCCCGACGGATTATGGAACCGCACCACATCGTCTTCGACCGCATAGACCAGCACGAGGTGGCCTCCACGTTGGGGCGCGTGGGTGTTCGGGTCGCGAATCTCGGGTGATACTGACGCGATCATGACCTGCCCGGGTTGCACTTTTTGGCTGGATATGTAAATGGGCGTGCGCTCGACCAGTTCGCAGTGGAATCCGAACTGTGAGCTGACCCAGGCCATGAACGGCCGGTAGATGAGCCCCTGCACCTTGCCGGAGGGCTCCACCACGTAGCAGCCCCAGTCGAGGGCCAGCGCGAGGAGTTCGCCCATCGGCAGCCTGATGTCGGTCCAGCCCTGGAGCAGCGACTGCAGGCACGCTAGACCGCAGACCTTGCGGGACCAGAAAAGGTATTCCTCGCCTGAGCGGTATCCGTCGGAGGCCCAGTCGTGCAGTCGCGATGGATCGGTGCCGCCCAGGAAGACCTCCAGCCCCGATAGGCCGGTGCGCTGCATGACGACCTCGTCGTTGCGTTCCAGATGTCCCCACTGCGAGATGCAGTGGAGACTCCGATCACGTGATGGGGAAGTCGAAGTAGACATCAGGATGGGGCTCGTCTCTAAGCGTGTAGTGCCACCATTCGCAGTCGTACCGATCGAATCCGCAGTCCTCCATGATGGAACGGAGATGCTCACGGTTCTGGGCCTCGGTCGGCGTGATTCCTCGGGCTCGATGACGTGAGATCGGGTCCATGAGGTCGTGGCCGCCCCCCATGGGAGCGAGCTCGCCGGTGGCAAGGTGATAGAGGGTCAGGTCGATGGCGCTGCCCCTGCTGTGGCCCGACTTCGCGGCCACATAACCGTTCTCGAACATCTGGGGCCGGTCGAGGTTCGGGTAGTGTCGCGGTTTGGTCCGGCCATCCTCGGGCTGTTCCGACCAGCGTAGGAAGCAGTCGACGGCGCGTTGGGGGCGATACCCGTCCCAGAGAAGCAGCCCGAAGCCAACGGAGGCCGCCTTCTCGCGTGCTTGCGAGAGGGCCTCGCACAGGGACCGGGTGCCGACGATGCGATTCGCGAGATAGCCGTCCACCGGTTTGCCGGTGAAATTGTCCCAGGTGGCGTACTTGGCATCCCAGCGGACGCCCTTCACCCAGTCGTCGACGTAGACGAAGTCGTCGATCATCGCTTCTTTCCGTGCAGTGCCATCGAGATGAGCCGGTCGATCACGTCGGACAGCGACAATCCCGCGGCGGCCATCATCCGCGGGTAGCGGCTGTAGGACGTCAGGCCGGGCATGGTGTTGACCTCGTTGAGCACCACCTGTCCGTCGTCGGTGAGGAACAGGTCGACGCGGGCAAGTCCCTTGCAGCCCAGCGCGCGGTAGATGGTCTTGGCCGCCTCCTGGACGAGCCGGCGCGAGTCGTCGGAGATGTCGGCGGGAACGATGAACGTCGAGTTCTCCGATCCGGTCTCGGGTGAGTCCTCCTGGTGGATCCTGAAGAATCCGTGCGAGAGGTCGACCCGGTCCACCTCGCCGGTGACCAGGCCGAATGGTTCTTCGAGGACTGCGCAGCCGATCTCGCTGCCGGCCACGGCCTCCTCGACCAAGGCCTTCGAGTCGTACTGGTGCGCCGCGCTCAGCGCGCTCGTCAGTTCCTCTTTTTCGGTGACTTTGCTGACGCCGAACGAGGAGCCCGAACGAGCCGGCTTCACGAAGACGGGATACCGAAGACGGTCGGGATCGACCTTCTCGTTCTCCGTGACGACCCAGAAGTTCGGCGTGGCGATTCCCGCGCTCCTGGTGACGCTGTAAGCCAAGGACTTGTCCATGCACACGGCCGAGCTCTGGATGTCGCAGCCGACGTAGGGGATGCCGGAGAGCTCCAACAGGCCTTGGATCGCGCCGTCCTCGCCGAGCCTGCCGTGAAGTACGGGGAAGACGAGGTCGAGGCGCACCGTCTCGTAGCCCTCCTGCCCCATGACCAGGAGACCGTGCACGCTTCGGTCAGGTGACAGCGTGACGGGACGGGCGCCGCCGTTCTCCCAGTCCGCGGCGGGGCCGTCGCACAGTTTCCAATCGCCGTCGGCCGTGATGCCGATCCAGAACGGCTCGTACTTCTCGGTGTCGAGGTTCCTTGCGACCTCGCGCGCTGACTTGATGGAGACGGGATGTTCCTCGCAAGCGCCTCCGAAGATGACTCCGACCTTCAACCTGCTCATGCTGTTCTCCCGCTCTCGAAGTTCAGGCAGTTGATGAGACTGTTCTCGACGATGTCTTTCAGGGCGTGTTCGGTGTCATAGGCGGAGTGCGGAGTGATCAGCACATTCGGCAGGCGCTGCAGTCGTACCAGGGCCTCGTTCTCGAGATACCTGTTCCGGCAGTCGGCGTAGAAGATGCCTTCCTCGCCTTCGAGGACGTCCAGTGCCGCGCCGCCCAGCCTGCCGCTCTCCAGTGCGGCGAGGAGGGCCTCGGTGTCGAGCAGCGGTCCGCGACCTGTGTTGACGATGTACGAGCCGGGCTTCATCCGCTCGATGCGATGGCGATCGAGGAGATGGCGGGTGTCCGCCGTGAGCGGGGTGTGGAGCGTCACGATGTCGCTCAGTTCGATCAGTTCGTCGAACGGCACGTGTCCGGTCGAGGCGTGTGATCGGTTGTCGTGGGTCAGCACGCGGCAGCCGAAGCCTCGCAGCCGGTCGATGACCGCTGTGCCGATGCGGCCTGTTCCGACCACTCCGACGGTCAGGTCCCGCAGTTCCCTGCCGCGGGCGTGGCTCAGCCGATAGTCGTGAGTGTCGGTGCGGCGGATGGTGGATTTCGCGTGGCGCACGACCATGAGCATCAACATCAACGTGTAGTCGGCCACGCTGTCCGGTGAGTAGGCGACGTTGCCGACCGAGATGCCGACGCTCTCGGCGTACTCCAGGTCGATGTGGTCGTAACCGATGCTTCTGGTGCAGATGTATTCCACACCTGCCTTGCTCAGCGCTAGAAGCGTGGGATTGGTGATCTGAGTCTTGTGGTTAACGCTGACGCATCGGTTGCCGCGTGCCAGTTCAGCGTTGGTCTCGCAGACGGCGGCCTCGGTGATGGTGAGCGACAATCCGAGGCGTGCCCCCATCTCCTGGAACAAGGCGGCTTCGTCCCGGCCGCATCCGAAGACCACGAGTCCTGTCGTCGGGATTGACGAGGGAGATGGCTCGGGCATCGTTCGGGCGCGAAGATCCGTGGTCGCTTCGCAGGAGATCGAACTCAATTCTTTGGAGTCCATGTCCCAAGCCAAGACCGCGCCGTGTTGTCAGCACGTATGCAATTTTCGATATGCGGACGATATGCCGTCCCCCTGACCGCGCACGTGCTCGAAGGGGCCAGGGACGGAAGGACCGTCCGGGAGCTGATGGCCTCGGGGCACGCCGTGCTCACCCGCCGGGGGGTGATGGAGGGCGTCCCCGAGATGATCGAGATGATCCAGGTGGAGGCGACCTTCCCGGACGGCACCAAGCTGGTGACCATCACCGACCCCGTCCCCGCTCGGCCCGACGTCACCGCGCCCGGGCAGGTCGAGCATCCGGGGCAGGCCGAGCCGGTGCGGGTCAACGAGGGGCTGCCGGTGACGAGGGTCGAGGTCCGCAACACCGGCGACCGCGCGGTGCAGGTCGGCTCCCACTACCACTTCTACGAGGTGAACCCGGCGCTGGAGATCCGGCCGGTGCCGGTGGCGCCGCACGCGGCGTCCGACCGGGAGTGCGCCTCCGGCAAGCGCCTGAACATCCCCGCGGGCAAGTCGCGGCGCTTCGAGACCGCCTGCCGCGTCGAGGTCGACCTGGTTCCCCTGCAGGGGGAGCGGAAGGTCATGGGGCTGCGCGGCATGGTCGGAGGCGAACTGCGTGACTGAGCCCGAAGTGTGCCGTCCCCGGCTCGAGCGCGCGGAGTACGCCGACCTGTACGGGCCGACCGCGGGCGACCGGATCCGGCTCGCCGACACCGACCTGTGGATCGAGATCACCGAGGACTGGGCGGGCGGCCCGGGGCACAGCGGGGACGAGGTGGTGTTCGGTGGCGGCAAGGTGATCCGCGAGTCGATGGGCCAGTCCTGCGTGTCGCGCGCCGAGGGCGCCCCCGACACGGTGATCACCGGGGTGGTGGTCCTGGACCACTGGGGCGTCGTCAAGGCGGATGTCGCGCTGCGCGGCGGTGACATCGTCGCCCTGGGCAAGGCCTACAACCCCGAGACCATGAACCGGCGCCACGACGACCACGCGGTCGCCGCCGACATCGTGATCGGCCCGGAGACCGAGATCATCGCCGGCAACGGCAAGATCCTCACCGCGGGCGGGGTGGACACGCACGTCCACTTCATCTGCCCCGAGCAGCTCGACGAGGCGCTGGGTTCGGGCGTGACGACGCTCGTCGGCGGCGGCACGGGGCCCGCCGAGGGCAGCAAGGCCACCACCGTAGGGCCACGGCCGCGGACGGAGTCACCGATCTGCCGCTGCTCCACGGCGACGGCCCCTTCGCGCTCCGCCGCCTCCGCCCCCGCGGCTCCGAGGCGCGCGTCTGCCTGCTGAACACCATGAGCGCCCCGCACAACGGCGACCGCCTGCGCATCGAGGCCGTCGTCGGGCCGGGCGCCGACCTGCGCGCCATCTCGGCCGCCGCCACGGTCGCGCTGCCCGGGCCCGCACCCGACCACGCGGTCCTCGACGTGGCGCTGCGCGTAGCGGACTCCGCGCGGCTGCACCGGCTGCCCGAACCCGTCATCTCCGCCGCCGGAAGCGACCTGCGCCAGCACGTCCGCGTCGACCTGGCCCGCACCGCCCGGCTCGTCCTCAGCGAACAGCAGGTCCTCGGCCGCGCACACGAGCCGACGGGACGGCTGGCCGGCCGCATCACCGTCCGCCGCGGCGGACGGACACTGCTGGACCAGCACTGCGCCTACGGTCCCGGCGCCCCTGACTGGGACGGCCCCGCCGTGCTGGCCGGCAACCGCGCCGTCGGCCAACTGCTCGTCGTCGACCCGACGTACCGGGACGATCCGCCCGGAACGCGAATACTCGACGACATGCCAGCGCGCGCACGGCGTCATCACCCCGCTCGCGGGCCCGGGCGTCCTCCTCACCGCCGTGGCCCCCGACGCCGGCGACCTCCGCCGCTGTCTCGACGCCGCACTCCACCACCTCGGCCACCGCACAGGCTGAACCGCCAGGCGGGCTAGGCCCGGGTGCCGGGTTCGGCGAGCTCGATGATGTTTCCGAGGTTGTCGCTGACGAACGCGACGCGTTGCCCGATCTCCTCGATCGTCATGGGGCCGCCCATCAGGTCCACGCCCAGGTCGCGCAGCTCGGTGACGACCGCGTCGAGATCCGCGACGGCGAGGCAGAAGTGGTGCAGCCGCGCCGGGTTCATGCTCGACAGGATGTCGCCGGCCGGCGCCCGGCGGTCCGACGCGACCGCCATCAGTTCGATCCTGACGTCTCCGTGGACGAGGAAGGCGAACGTCATGCCGTGGGTCTCGAACCGCCGCTCGACGGTGAAGCCGAGCGTCCGCGAGTACCACGCGATGGTGGCGTCGAGGTCCTCCGGAGTCAGGGTGATGCCGACATGGTCATGGGAGAGGGAGATGCTCATGCGGCCAACTTCGCCGACCGCCGGGCCCCCGCAAGAGATGGATAACCGGAAGGCTTGTCCAGGAAGCACAGCGGCCCGGCTACCCCGAACCCTCCGGCGGCGCCCCCGGGGCTCCGGCTTGCATCCCGTTCCCCCGTGCGGGGGAGCGGGATGGCTCTTTCGAGGGGTTACCGGCCGAAGTGGGCCGCCGACGATGGTGATCGCTTGCAGGGGAGGGAGCTTTCGTGGCGATCACAGGGGCAGAGCAGGCGCACGGGCGGACCACCGGGGCCGCGCTGTGCTGGTCGGCGGTGGCGGCCGGACTGGGGTTGTGGTGGGTGCTGCAGCCGTCGGCGTATCTGCTGGGGCGGGGGGACGCGGAATCTCCCCCGCTGGCCTTCGACATCGGGGCGCGTCCTGGGGCGATCGGGTTGCTCGTGCTCGGCGGGCTGGGCGTCGCGGTGGCTCTCGTCCTGCGCGACCGGCGACGCGTCGAGGCGATGCGCCGACCGCTTCTCGGCCTCGCGGCCGGATACGCGGGGCTGGGATTCGTGCTTCCGGGCTACAGCCTGATGATCGCCGTCGCCTACGCCTCCGCGTTCTCGGCGCCGGTCGTCCTGCCGGCGGCGCTGCTGGCGCGCGCCCTGCGTCTCGGCCGGGTGGGCACGTCGGTGCTGGTGGGGGTTCCGGCGGCGGCGGGGGCCGGGTTCGCCGCCTTCATCGTGGCGTACAAGGGCGCCCACTGGGGCGTGTTCGCCGTCGTCGGCGGGGCCATCTGGGCGGCCTGCACGGTGACCACGTTCCGGATCGGCAAGCGGCGCTGCGCCCGCTGCGGCCGACCCGGCGCCGCCTGGACGCGGCCGCAGGCCGCGGCGCGCTGGGGGCGGAAGGTGACGATCGCCGCCGCGCTCATGCCCCTGCCGTACGGGCTCGTCCGGCTGACCTGGCTGACGCCGTGGGGGATCGCGTTCCCCGAGGACGGCGGCTGGGGGATCTGGGTCACCGGCATGCTCCTCGGCTGCGTGTCCGAGGGGGGAGCGATCCTGATCCGCGGGCTCATCCGCCCTTGGGGGGAGGTGTGGCCGAGATGGGTTCCGGTGGTGCATGGGCGCCCGATACCGGTCGCCGTCCCCACCAGCGCGGCACTGGTGGTCTCGGCCGTGCTGACCCTGTTCACCGTCTTCCTGGTCACGGAGATCCCTCGGGGAGAGGAGGGGCTGCTCTTCAGCCTGGTGTTCGTACCGCTCGGGCTGTGGGGGCCGCTGCTGGCCGCCGCGGCGCTCGCCTACTACTACCGCCGCCGCGGCGCCTGCACCCACTGCCCCGCAGCGCCCGCCCAATAGTGCTCATGAAACACGAGCGAGGGCTTACGGGATGATCCGCGCCCAGACCCACTTGCCGCCGCCGGGGTCGCGCGTCACCCCGCACGCGGCGGACAGGGCCTGGACGATGTGCAGCCCCCAACCGCCGTTGTCGTCGAACGCCTCCTCGGACAGGTCGAGATCATCGAGGGTGAGCCCGGTCTTCGGCCTGGCCCGCGGCAAGTCGGACGCCCCGTCCCACACGGCGATGATGACCCCGTGCACGTCCCGGCTGACCTGGAGCCGCAACTCCGCCCCCGGCGTCCGCTGCGCCGCGTTGGTGACGAGCTCCGAGACGATGAGCAGCGCATCATCGAGAACGTGCGAATAGCCCCATTTGTGAAATCGCGCCCCCGCCAGTGTCCGCGCCAACCCCACCGCCGCCGCGGACCCCATCAAGGGAATGATCAATTCTCCGGCCGCCGTCGCCATCCGCGCCCCGCCTTCGCTCGGTTTCGATTTCCCGTGGCAAGGCTGTCCGGAGATGCTTAATATTTCGCTGTGTCCACGTGAGTTGAAAACCCGGGAGCAGCCATGTCCTCTGTTCGGGAACCCTTGGACCCCAGGGTGTCGGTGTGGCACTTCCTGGCCTTCTACATGCGTTTCATGAGGGAGAAGGCCGGGCTGTCGCTTGCTCAGTGCGGCGAGATCATCGGTGCCGCGCGTTCCACCGTTTCCAACCTGGAGGCGGGCAGGCGACGTCCCCAGGATGATCAGATGCGGCTGCTTGACAAGCATTATGGGACGGGACTGCTTTTTCAGCTCATCCTCTGGTTTGCCCGAATGGCGCACGATCCAGACTGGGCACGCCAGTGCATGGAGTACGAGAAACAAGCTCTTGCGATCAAGACCTACCACGGCAAGGCGATACCTCGCCCGTTTCAAACCGAGGGATACATCCGCGCGATGCTCCGAACGGAAGCGGCGAAAGACTTTGAGGACGAGGTCGGCACCCGCGTGGAGCGGCAACGCCTGATCTTGGAGCGGGTCGACCCGCCAACACTGTGGATGCTTGTGGACGAAAGCGTATTGTCGTGTCCCGTCGGTGGCCCCGAGGTCATGAGGTGCCAACTGGAGCACCTGCTCGACCTTGCGAGTCAGTCGAACGTCATCATGAGGATCGTGCCTGCGGCGGCCGGCCCTCACCACGGCTTCGACGGGCCGTTCCAGGTCATCAGCCTGCCGGAGCGGGATGTCGCCTACGCCGGTGCCCAGAACGGCGGCCGCTTGATCGAGAGCCCTGTTGAAGCGAGGGATTTTTCGACTAAGTTCGAACGTATCGGTGCGAAGGCCCTCCCTGAGGACGCCTCACTTGCCCTTATCAAGCGACACTTGGAGCAGTACTCGTGATCGTTAATTGGCGGAAGAGCAGTCACAGCGGCGGCATTAGTGATCAGCAGTGTGTTGAGCTGGGGCGTCTTGCGCCGGGGGTGGGGATCGGCGTGCGTGATTCCAAGGATCCGGATGGCGGTCACCTTGCGTTGAGCGTGGTGCAGTTCGCGGGGTTGGTCGAGCAGATCAAGGGGCGCCTGGAGCGGTGACGCTGCCTGGGCGGTGGGGCGCTCAGTTCGATCGAGCGCCCGGGGGCCAGGTGCCGGGTTCGGCGAGCTCGATGATGTTGCCGAGGTTGTCGCTGATGAACGCGATGCGCTGACCGAGCTCCTCGATCGTCATGGGGCCGCCGAGCAGCCGCACGCCCAGGTCGCGCAGCTCGGTGACGACCGCGTCGAGGTCCGTGACGGCGAGGCAGAAGTGGTGCAGGCGCGCCGGGGCCATGCTCGACAGGATGTCCTCGATCGGCTCCTGGCGGACGGAGGCGACCGCCATCAATTCGATCTTGACGTCACCGTGGACGAGGAAGACGAACGTCATGCCGGGGGAGTCGAACCGCCGGTCGACGGTGAAGCCGAGCGTTCGGGAGTACCAGGCGATGGTGGCGTCGAGGTCCTCGGGGGTGAGGTTGATGCCGACGTGGTCATGGGCGAAGGAGAGGCTCATGTGGTCAACTTCGCCGACCGCCGGGCCCGCCGCAAGAGACGGACCAACGAGAGGAAGAGGGGCACCACCCTCGCCCGGCGGTGACCGGCGAGAACCGAAGTATGGCCACTGACGCCGCGACGCTGGGCGCCACATCGCGCTCGTGGCGCGACCGCATCCCGCCGACGGCCGCGGGACTGCCGGGCGGCCGCACCCGCCGGGCGAGAGGTCTGCGGCGGGAGGAACCGGCCGACCTAGCCGTGATCTCCGTCGACTACGTCGTGCGCCTCGAACAGGGACGCTCCACGACCCCCGGCGCAGGTGGCGCTCGCGCTCGCCCGCGCCCTGGCTCACCGGCCCCTTGCGGCTCACCGCGCCCTGCGGCTCACCGGCGTCCTGCGGCTCACCGGCGCCGAGCGAGATCACCTCTACCGGGTGGTCGGCTTCGTCCCACCGTCCGACCGGGAGTTCTCCGACGACATCCCGCCCGGCCTCGGGCGCCTGCTCACCAGGCTGGGCGACACCGCCGCCGCGGTCTTCGCCGCGGACTACGGTTGATCTGCTGGAACCGAGGCTGGGCGGCGCTGCTGGGAGACCCGCCGCGGACCCCACCGCACCTCCGCGACTTCGCCCGCGACACCTTCCCGAGCGACGAGGAGGGGCCGCGCCTCTCGCACTGGCCCGTGAACGCGGCCGCCCAGGAGGCGGTCGAGGCCGCACTCGTGTCCGACCTGCGCCGCGCCACGGGACGCTTTCCGAACAGCACGCGCCTGACGGACCTGATCCACGTGCTCACCTCGGGCAACTAGCGCTTCACCGCGCTGTGGGCCACCGGCGCGGTCGGCGCGCACTGGGAGCAGCACAAGGTCGTCGACCCCCCTCGGTCGGGCCGACCACGGTTGACTGGGACGTCATGACCGACGGCGCCGCGGAGCGGAAGATCGTCATCCTGACCGCCGCACCGGGCGACGAGGTCGGGACCAGGATGCGGCTGGCGGTCGATTCGGACGTCCCCACTCCGACCATTTCCTTCGCCTGGTCCCGGCACCGGATGCCCAATGGCGATGAGCAGACGCTGGAGCCGAACCCCGCCTCCGCGGTGCCGCCGAGCCGCGTGACCGCCCGCACCCGTGTCGCCTGTCGATCTCCAAAGGCGGCTGGAGCCCTGACGGCGGGATGATGTCGGGTTGCGCGCCGCCGAGTGGAGCGCGGCCGAGCGACTTCGGCGCGCCGGGCATCAGGTCCTGACCCCCGACCTGTTCGCCGGCACGCACCGGGACGACCCACGACCAGGGGTTCCAGATAGCCGGCGAGGTCGGCTGGCCGGCGGTGGTCGAGCTCGCCCGGCAGTCACTCCGGGTCATGCCGGACGAGACCGTGCTGCTCGGCTCAGCCCAACGGTGGCTTCGACCCCCAAGGAACCGATCCCAAGGGACCGATCCAGGGTGAACGGCACCGGGATCAGGCGGCGCGGTAGTGCATCTCCGCCGGTGGAGGTGGGGGACGGTTGCGGGCTTCCTCGGGAGTGCGGAGATGGTAGGCGTAGCGGCCGTCCGCGCGCCTGGTGACGTGGATCTGCTCGGGGTTTGAGGACTTCCAGCGGTTGTGCCACCCGCAGGTGAGGGCGAGTTTGTCGATGTCGGTGGGGCTGCCCAGAGCCCAACCGTGGACGTGGTCGACCTCGCAGAGGGTGCCGGGCACCTCGCAGCTCTCGACGGCGCAGGTGGGGTAGAGGGTTTCCAGGACTTGGCGCTGGGCGGGGCTTGCGAACCGCGCCCTGTGGCCGAGGTAGAGGGGTAGGTGGCCTCGGCCCAGGATCAGGGCGGAGACGCCTGCGCTGAGGGCTATGCGGCGGGCCTGCGCGGCGGGAATCGGCGTGCCGTCGGTGAGCCGGGCGGGGGCCTGCCCTCCGGTGAGGGTGTCCAGATCACAGATGACGGTGACCTTGGTGGCCTTGTGCCCGCCCGAGAGGACGCCGGTCAACGCGGCCGCCGTGCGTTCGGACAAGTCGCGCCGGTCGTCGGTCCCGGCGGGCTTGGCCAGGGGCCCTAGGGTGCCGTCCCAGATGGCGGCGTCCTCGGCGTTGAGCCACCCTTTGATGTAGCGGCCGCCGTCCAGTGACCGTGTCGAGTCGATCCAGGAGCGGTCGTAGCCGCGGCCGGAGTCCGCATCGGGGGCTTCGGTACCGTCCCGCTCGGCGACCAGTTGGGCGATCCGGGTTCCGAACGCTGCGACCTTCCCGGCGGAGAACCCTTGGCGGACCAGACCGAGCAGGATGTCTTCGGCTGCGGCGCAGTCCTCGGCGTTCAGGCGGGTGACGGCGCCTGCGATGGTGGCGGCGTACCCATAGGACAGCTCGCCGCAGGCCAGGAGCTTGGTGACCTCGGGCAGGCGATGGCGCTCGCGGGCCAGAGCAAGACGTTCCTTCGCGCGGGCCTCACGCATGCCCAGACGAGAGCGTAACCACGCCCGGGCGGACGGGTAGCCCCGGCGACGCAGCTCGCCGGTGGTGTCCACCCGGCTGATCAACGCGGCGAGGGCGCTCTCGTGCCGGTCAACGGCGCGGACCAGGGTTTCGGCGGCCTGCATGCACGCCGCCGGGCTCTCGGGCGCCTCCCGGTGGGCGAGTTCGGCCGCGATCAAGGCCGCCGCGTCCACCAACTCCCTGGTGGACATCGACGCCACATCGATCACGATCGAACTCATGCTCCCATTTTATCGAACGATTCAATCGCCAACCTCCAATTCCAGGTGAGACTATTGCATCCTTCTGGCTGCCCGATAATGTGAACAAACAAGGCTTTAATCGAAGTTCTTAGGATTGGCAAAGATGTTCAAGATAGCCCGAGATGACCGGAGATCGAGACACATGGCCGACGTGCCTCGATCAGGACCGGGATACCGCCGGTCCTCAGTTCGCCACCGCCAAGGACCTGCTGGCCGGAGACTCTTCGCAGACATCAGATGTGCCCGGCTGTGGAGGCGTTCCGTAGGAACGCCCTACAGCAACCCCGGCGCGAACCCAACTGCTGAATACCGACCCGATCCGGCCGAGCCCAGCCGAAGTGACTTGAGCCTGGGGCTGCCGCAGCGTTCGAGCCGACCCGCAGGGGGCGCCGTGACTTGTCGCTATCGAAACCATGTTGATCCGATGAAGAGCGCCGCAACCACGCGACCGGCCCCGTACAGGCGCGCCATGGGGAGAGCGATCAACAAGCTGGCGGGGTCCCCCTTGGACGTGGTCCTCCGACATCACCGAACCACCTCTAGTACCATCGGTGATACCAGAATGACGTACGCAGGGAGAGTCCTGGCATGGCCTTCGCAGCGCGCCTTCCCGACGACCTGGACGCCTGGCTCGACGAGGCGGCCACGGCCGAGCAGCGGTCCAAGAACGCGATACTGATCACTGCTCTCGAGGAGTACCGGCAGCGCCGGGAACTCGCTCACGTGCTCGAACTCGCCGACGAGACGGCGCGCGACCACCGGAACCTGCTGGACCGGCTGGGCGACGCGTGAGCGTGCGCTACCTGACGGCCGAAGAGATCGTCGCCGTCGGGCGCCGGGCCGTCGGCGAGCACCTCAACGTGCGGGACTTCGGGCTGGTCGCATCGGCGGCCGCACGGCCGGCCACGGTGACCTTCGGCGTGGACCCCTACCCCACCCTTCTCGAAAAGGCCGCCGCGCTGCTGCACTCGCTCACCACCTCCCACCCGTTCACTGACGGGAACAAGCGAGTCGCCTTCGCCGCCACCGATGTCTTCCTCAAGCTCAACGGAGCACGCTTCGACCCCGAAGCCGAGGACGACCTGTTCACCACCGTTATCGACACCGCCACCCATGCCCTCAACGACGTCCCGGCCATCGCCAAGCGGCTCGAGCGCCTGATACGGGCGGCCGGTGCTCGGTAAGGCGCTCGCAACCGCGGACGTTTCCGCCGAGCGGAGATGGCATGACTGCATACGCTCCGCATCTGATCGAGTGCAGTTAGTGGCGAGGAAATGTCGGGTTGCTCTCAGTGGCGGCAAGGCGGCATGGAACGCGAAACAGAGGGGACTGATCTCGGCCGAGTGGCGATCACTTTCGTGCTTTCGGCGTGACGGCACGGGTCCGCTGATCGTTGCCCTGGCATAAGGAGAAAGAAGCAGATGACCGTGTCGCAGCAGCCGGTTCCCCCCGGAGACGACCTGCTCTCATCTCCGTCCGACGACCGCGCGCACCGGATCCGCCGGTCCCTGGAACGGCTGATCGGCGTGGCGGCGACGGAGGGAAACTCCGTGACGCCCCTGCGCAACGGGGACGAGATCTTCCCCCGCATGCTGGACGAGATCGCCGGAGCGCGGCGGACCATCGACATGATGACCTACGTCTACTGGCGCGGGGACATCGCCCACCGGTTCGCCGACGCGCTGTCGGAGCGCGCCCGCGACGGGGTGCGGGTCCGGCTGCTGCTGGACGGCATCGGCGCATGGCAGATCGAGAAGGACCTGGTGGAGAAGATGGAGCGGGCCGGCGTCACGGTCGCCTGGTTCCGCAAGCCCGTCTACGTCTCGCCGTTCAAGCAGAACCACCGCTGCCACCGCAAGGTGCTGGTGGTGGACGAGCAGGTCGCCTTCACCGGCGGCGTCGGCATCGCCGAGGAATGGTGCGGGGACGCCCGCGACGAGAGCGAGTGGCGCGACAGCCACTTCAGGGTCCGCGGGCCCGCGGTGGACGGGATCGCGGCCGCGTTCGCGCAGAACTGGGCCGAGTGCCACGACGTCCTCTTCGACGACCGCGACCGCTTCGCCGGGCACGAACCCGCCGGTGACGCGGTGGTCCAGGTCGTGCGGGGGTCGGCCAGCGTCGGCTGGCAGGACATGCAGACCCTGCTCCGCGTCGTCCTCCAACTGGCCGAGCGGCGGCTGCGGATCGCGTCCGCCTACTTCGCGCCCGACGACTACTTCGTCAATCTGCTGTGCGAGACCGTCGGCCGCGGGGTCGAGGTGGAGATGCTCCTGCCCGGCCCGCACGCCGACAAGCGCGTGAGCCGCCTGGCGAGCCAGCGGCATTACGAGGACCTTCTGAAGTGCGGTGTGCGCATCCATCAGTTCCAGCCGGCGATGCTGCACACGAAGATCCTCACCATGGACGGGATCGTCTCGCTCATCGGGTCCACGAACTTCAACCGGCGTTCCATGGACCACGACGAGGAGGTCATGCTCGCCGTGATCGACCAGGACCTGACCGCGACCCTCGACGCCCATTTCGACGAGGACCTCACCCGCAGCAAGCAGGTCGACCACGCGCGATGGGCCCGGCGGTCCACGACGCAACGCGCCAAGGAACTGGCGATCACCCCGATCCGCCGCTTCCTCTAGGGGCCCTCGCCCGTCCCCGGCCTCGGGGGACGGGCCCTGAATCGGTACGGGGTGAAGGTGGTGCCGTCCACGAGGAGGTCGCAGCGGTCGAGGGTGGCGTCGGCAGTGAAGTGGGCCTGTTCGCGGACGGCCCAGTCCTCCCAGGCTCCGGCGTACTCGGGGCCGTCCCGGTCGAGGGCGCGTGCGCGGCGCAGGTCGTACGGCGCGTCGATCCAGATCCGGTAGGCGGCGGGCGCCTTCGCCCACGCGGAACCGACGCCCTCGACGATGAGGACGGGCGCGGGCGGGATCTCTTCCTCGGGGCCGTAGCGGTCGTGGTGCCAGTCGTAGCGGCGCAGCACGGCAGGACGTCCGTTCCGCAGCGGGTCGAGCACCGCGCGCTGGAGGGGCCGCCACCAGGTGAGCGGATCGGCGTCCCACGGCACCCGGAAGTCGTCCGAGCGGACGACCGGGGCGCCGACCAGGGCCTCCGCCAGGTGGCCCGCGAACGTCGACTTCCCCGCCCCGCTCGGGCCGTCCACCGCGACGATCCGCGCCCGGCCGCAGGACGGCGGCAGCGCGAGCAGCCGTGCGGCGAGCGCGGGGTAGGTCATGCGGGCGAAGGCCCCGGCGGAGTCGGCCCCGGCGGGGTTGGGCTCGGCGGAGTCCGGCACGGACGGCATACTTCCAGGTACCCGCCCCGCGGCGGAGCCGGCCCCCGGCCGGAGCCGTCCGCCGGAAGGAGCCGCCCCCGCGGGGACACCGCCTCGGGGGCACGGCCCCTGGAAGGAGAACGCCCTTGCCCGGACCGCTCGAAGGCGTCGTGGTCATCGATCTCAGCCGCGTCGTGGCGGGCCCGCAGGCCACCATGACGCTCGCCGACCTCGGCGCCCGCGTGATCAAGGTCGAGCAGCCCGGCACCGGCGACGAGACCCGCGGCTGGGGCCCGCCGTTCGCGGGCGAGGACCGGGTGAGCACCTACTACCTCTCGATCAACCGGAACAAGGAGTCGATCACCCTCGACCTGAAGTCGGACGAGGGCGCGGACGTCCTCGCCCGGCTCGTCCGGCGCGCCGACGTGCTCGTGGAGAACTTCCGGCCCGGCGTCCTCGACCGGCTCGGCTTCCCGGTGGAGCGGCTGCACGAGCTGAACCCTGGGCTGGTCGTCCTGTCCATCACGGGGTTCGGGCACGACGGGCCTGAGGGCGGGCGCCCCGGCTACGACGCGATCATGCAGGGCGAGGCCGGGATCATGAGCGTGACCGGGCCGCCCGGCACGCCGAGCAAGGTCGGCCTGTCGATCGCCGACATCCTCGCCGCGGGCAACGGCGTCGCGGGCGTGCTGGCCGCCCTGTACGAGCGCACCCGCACCGGGCGCGGGACCGTCGTCCGTACCTCGCTGCTGGCGTCCGTGGTCGGCGCCCACATGTTCCAGGGGACGCGCTGGACCGTCGCCCGGGACGTCCCCGAGTCGGTCGGCAACGACCATCCGTCCATCGCCCCGTACGGGACGTTCCGCTGCAAGGACGGGCAGATCCAGATCGGCGTCGCGAACCAGAACCTGTGGCGCAGGTTCGCGCCGATCGTCGGCCTGGACCCGGGCGACGCCCGCTACGCGACGATCCCCGACCGCTCCGCCCGGCGCGCCGAACTGACCGCCGACATCGAGCGGGTCCTCGCGGGCGACACGCGTGACGCCTGGCTCGCGCGGCTCGGTGAGGCGGGCGTCCCCGCGGGGGCGATCCGGTCGATCGACGAGGTGTACGAATGGGAGCAGACCCGCTCGCAGGGCCTGGTCATCGAGGTCGACCATCCGCAGCTCGGGCCCATCGAGCTGCCCGGGCCGCCGCTGCGCTTCGACGGCGCGCCGCCCCGGGGGCACACCGCGCCGCCGCTGCTGGGCGAGCACACCGACGCGGTGATGGCCTGGCTGGAAGGGCTTGAAGAGGCCGAGAGACGTGCGGAGCCCGAAGGACCCGAAGGACTCGACGAGGAGGAGAGCGGCTGATGATGGACCTGCTCGGCGGGACGGGCGGCCCGGTGCGGATCGCCGGACGCGAGCTGCCCCGCGACGAACTGCTCGGCCGGGCCTCCGCCGTGGCCGCGGAGATCCGGGGAGCGGACGCGGTCGCCGTGCACGCCACGGCGTCCCTGGAGACGGTCGCCGCGGTCGTCGGCGGCCTCCTCGCGGGCGTCCCCGTGGTGCCGCTGCCGCCCGACTCCGGGCCCGCCGAACGCGCGCACATCCTCGGCGACTCCGGTGCGAGCCTCCTCCTCGCGGCCGGTGGGACGGAGCGCTCCGAGGGGGAGCCTCCGCTCGTCCCGGTCGACGCGCTGCCGCACCACGGAGGCGGCGGGGGCGGCGAGGTCCCCGCCGACGCGACCGCCCTGATCCTCTACACGAGCGGGACGACGGGCGCGCCGAAGGGCGTGCTGATTTCGCGGAGCGCCATCGCCGCCGGGCTCGACGCCCTCGCCGAGGCCTGGGCCTGGACGTCCGATGACGTCCTGGTCCACGGGCTGCCGCTGTTCCACGTGCACGGGCTCGTCCTCGGCGTCCTCGGGCCCCTGCGGGCCGGTTCGCGCCTCGTCCACACCGGGCGTCCCAAGCCGGAGCTGTACGCGGCGGCGGCGCGGGACGACGGCGGCAGCCTGTTCTTCGGCGTCCCCACCGTCTGGTCGAGGACGGCGGCGGACCCGTCCACCGCCGGGGCCCTGCGCGGCGCGCGGCTGCTCGTCTCCGGCAGCGCGCCCCTGCCCGTGCCCGTGTTCGAGCGGCTCTCGGCCCTCACCGGGCACCGCCCGGTCGAGCGGTACGGCATGACCGAGACCCTCATCACGGTCAGCGCCCGCGCGGACGGCGACCGGCGCCCCGGCTACGTCGGCACGCCGCTGCCCGGCGTCGAGACGCGCCTGACGGCCGAGGACGGCTCGCCCGTCCCGCCGGACGGGGAGACGCCCGGCGAGCTGCACGTCCGCGCGCCGCTGCTGTTCAAGGGGTACCTCAACCGCCCCGAGGCGACCGCGGAGTCGTTCACGCCGGACGGCTGGTTCCGCACCGGCGACATCGCCACGATCGGCCCGGACGGCTGGCACCGGATCGTGGGGCGCGCGTCGACCGACCTCATCAAGAGCGGCGGCTACCGGATCGGCGCCGGCGAGATCGAGAACGCGCTGCTCGCCCACCCCGCCGTGCGGGAGGCCGCCGTCCTCGGCACCCCGCACGACGACCTCGGCGAGCAGGTCACCGCCTACGTCGTCGCCGACGGGGTGGGGGAGAAGGAGCTCATCGACTTCGTGGCCGAGCGCCTGTCGGTGCACAAGCGGCCCCGCGTCGTCCACATGGTCGGCTCCCTGCCCCGCAACGCCATGGGCAAGGTCGTGAAGTCCCGCCTGGGCGAGCTCTAGGGGAGGACCTCCGCTAGGACGGGGTTGACCAGCTCGCGTGCGAACGACTCGGGCGGGTCGGAGGCGTCCTCGCCTTCCGCGAAGTAGCGCAGGAAGCCCTGCTGGAAGCACGCGCCCATCAGCAGTGCGGCCACGGCCTGCGTGTCCGCGTCAGGGGCGACCCTGCCGAGGTCGCGCTCGGCGTCCAGGTAGCGGGCCAGCGCCCGTACCGGCTCCTGCGGGCCCGCGCCGTACTTGCGCAGCGACTCGCGGGTCGCCTGCAGCAGCCGCGGCTGCGCCGCCATCGAGACCATCATCGGGAACGCCCGCCGGTAGAAGCGCAGCCCGCCGTGCACGATCCCGACGAGGTTGGACTCGACGGTGCCCTCGCCCGGGACGCCCATAGAGGTGAACGGGGGCATCCGCTCCTTCAGCACGCACAGCATCAGCTCGTCCTTGTCGCGGAAGTGCTTGTAGAGCAGCGCCTCGGAGTAGCCGGACGCTCTCGCGATCTCCTTCGTGGTCGCGCCGGCGACCCCGTGCCGCCGCATGATGTCCGCCGCGGCGTCCAGGATCCGTTCGCGCGCGCTCAATGGGCCCCCTTGACAGGTGAGTGAACGCTCACCAGGATAGAGGTTAGTAAGTATTCACTCACCCCTCAAGTGCTCGCCCGTCCGGCGCATTCCAGAGGTGCCGACGGGGCGCTCACGGGGGTTCGGGTAGGAGGACAGGATGAGGTTCACGGTCTTCGGGGCGACCGGGGGCACCGGCGTCCAGGTCGTCCGGCGCGCGCTCGACGCCGGGCACGAGGTGACCGCCGTCGTCCGCGACCCCGCCGGCCTGCCCGGCGAGGTCCGCGCCTGCGCCGACGTCGTCCAGGCCGACGTCATGGACCCGGGCGCGATCGAGGAGGCGGTCAAGGGGCGCGACGCCGTGATCACCGCGATCGGCACCCGCGACGGCCGCCGCCCGACCAGCGTCTGCGCGGACAGCACCCGCGGCATCGTCGAGGCGATGCGGGCGGGCGGCACCGAGCGGTTCGTGCTGACCAGCGCGTCCGGGCTGCACGCAGGGCCGGGCGACGACCCGCTCACCCGGTTCCTGGTCAAGCCCCTCGTCCTCGGCCCGCTCCTCAAGCACGCCTTCAACGACATGCGCGCCGCCGAGGCCCTCACCCGCGACTCCGGCCTCGCCTGGACGATCGTCCGCCCGCCCCGCCTCACCGACGGCCCCGGCAACGGCCGCTACCGGAAGGCGGCCGACCGCAACGTCCTCGGCGGCCTCTCCATGGCCCGCTCCGACCTCGCCACCGCGCTCCTCGACATCGCGGGCGAGCCGTCCACCGCCGGGCACGTCATCAGCGTCGCGGGCTGAGCGGCATGACACCTGTCATGCCGATCGCCTGACAGGCGCCGCCGGAAGCGGTGACACGCGCTTCTACCGGCGCGCTCGCATGATCGCGACGCTGGGGGCATGGAGACGAACCCAGCCATCGGCGTCGACGGGCTCCGGCAGCGGTACGGGGACTTCGAGGCCGTCGCCGGGATCTCGTTCGAGGTCGCGGCAGGCGAGTTGTTCGCGCTGCTCGGCACGAACGGCGCGGGCAAGACCACCACGCTCGAAACGCTGGAAGGGCACCGGAACGTCCACGGAGGCACGGTCCGGGTCCTCGGCCACGACCCGTACGCGGAACGCCGGAAGGTCCGCCCGCGCATGGGCATCATGCTGCAGGACGGCGGCTTCTTCGCCGACCTCACCGTCGCCGAAACGATCGAGCACTGGCGCGGCTTCACCCCCTCCGCGCGCGACCGCGACGAGGCCATCGCCATGGCGGGGCTCGCGGAGAAGGCGGGCGTACGGGTGCGGCAGCTGTCCGGCGGCCAGAAACGCCGCCTCGACCTCGCGCTGGCCCTTCTCGGCAGGCCCGAGGTCCTGTTCCTGGACGAGCCGACGAGCGGCATGGACCCCGAGGCCCGGCGCGCGACGTGGGACATCGTCGAGGACGTGGTCGCCGACGGCACGGCGGTCCTGCTCACGACCCACTACCTGGAGGAGGCCGAGCACCTCGCCGACCGGCTCGCGATCCTGCACCGCGGGCGGATCGAGACGTCCGGCACGGTCGCGGAAGTGGTCGCCGGACACGGCGACCGCATCTCCTTCCGGCTGCCGGAGCGCCTCCAGGTCGCCGAACTGCCCCCTCTGCACGGCGCCCGCGCCGACGTCCGAGTGGAGGGCGGCCGAGCCGTCGCGTCCTACACCCTGCCCTCCGGCACGCCCCCGTCCGGCTCTCCGCCGTCCGGCCCCGCCGCCGATGCCGGGCTCCAAGCGGGCCTCTACGAACTGCTGCGCTGGGCCGACGAGGAGGCCGTCCGGCTGGACGGCCTCCGGGTGCGCAGCGCCTCCCTCGAAGACGTCTTCCTGCACACCGCCGAAGGAGCGGCCCGATGAGCCCCCGGGTGAGACCCGCCACGAAGCCCGCCCTGAATAAGCCCGCCCTCAAGAAGCCCGCCCTCATGAGACCCGATGCCGTTCTGGGCGTCGCGCGCCTCGACCTCACCCTGCTCTGGCGGAACCGGACCGCCCTCTTCACCGCCGCCGGCCTGCCGCTGCTGTTCGCCGCCATGCTCGTCCCGGTCCGCGGCCAGAAGATCGACGGCGTGGACGGCGCACTCCTGCAGGGCACCGGCCACCTGGGGTTCTTCCTCGTCTTCGCCGTCTTCATGAACCTCGTCAACGTGTTCACCGCCCGCCGCGAGGACCGCACCCTCAAGCGGCTGCGCGGCACCGCCCTGTCGGACGCGGAGATCATCGGCGGCGCCGTCCTCACCGCGACCGCGCTGTACGCGGTGCAGGCCGTCGCGCTGCTGGTCCTGCTCGGCACCACGATGGGCGGCCGGGTCCCCGCCGACCCCGTCCTGGTCCTGGCCGGGCTCGCGGGCGGCGCCGCCGTGTTCGCGGCGCTGGCGCTCGCGGTCTCGGGCGCCACCCCGAACGCCGAGCTGGCGCAGCTCACCGTCCTGCCGATCATGTTCGGGTGCATGCTCGGGGCCGGGGTCATGTTCCCGCTGGACGATCTGCCCGGCTGGCTGCAGGCGGCCTGCCGCTGGGTCCCGCTCAGCCCGGTCGTGGAGATCGTCCGGACCGGGTACTTCGGCCAGGACTTCGTGCACCGGCCCGCCCACCCCGCCGTCGGCCTCGCCGAAGGCTGGCTGACCTGCGTGCGGCCGTTCCTCGTCCTCGCCTTCTGGATGGCGACCGGCCGCCTCATGGCCACCCGCTGGTTCCGGTGGGAGCCGCGGCGCGCCTGACCGCCGCGGGCCCACCGTTACAGTGCGATGCGAGGAGGAACGAGGACATGGCGGTCGCGACCACGGCGGACATCGAGGAGCAGGCCGCCCGGAGGCTGGAGCGCTACCGGCGGGTGACGTACCGCTCGTTCATGTTCGCCGCCATGGGCTTCGTCCTGCCGGCCCTCTACGGGCTCGAAGACGCCTACACCCGCGGCGACGCGGGCGCGCCCCTCACCGCCGCGGTCGTCGCGGGGCTCGCCGTCCTCAGCTGGTGCTACACGCGGCTCGTCCGGGGCGGGCTCGAAGGGACCCTGTCCAAGCGGGACACCGTGGCCAGTGCCGCCGTCGCCGCCGCGCTCAGCCTGATGCTGCTCACCAGCCCGTGGTTCAGCGTCATCCCCGTGTTCTGGGTCTCGGCCGTGGTGCTGTCCCCGATGGGCCGCGGGCGGATCGTCGCGCTGTGCGCGGGCACCGGGACGTACTGCGGGGCCGTCGCCACGGCGGGCGCGGAGCGCCTGTACCCGGAGGGCGACGCCCCCTGGTACGCGATCCTCCCGGTGCTGTGCGCCCTGTACACCGCGATCTGCGGGTTCGTCGTGTTCGTCAACCGGTACCAGCGGCGCATGTGGGAGCTGCACCAGGAGGCCTACGCGGCCCGCGACGCCCTCGCCCGGCTCGCGGTCACCGAGGAGCGGCTCCGCTTCTCCCGCGACCTGCACGACCTGCTCGGCCACAGCCTGTCCCTCATCGCGGTGAAGAGCGAGCTGGCCAAGCGGACGGTGCGCGACGACCCGGACCGGGCCGGCGCCGAGATGGCGGACGTCCAGCGTGCGGCCAGGGAGGCGCTGCGGGAGGTCCGCGCCGCCGTCCGCGGCTACCGGGCCGTCGAGCTGGACGCCGAGCTGGCCGGCGTCCGGGCCGTCCTGGAGGCCGCCGGGGTGCGCTGCGAGATCGGCTGCCTGCCGGACGGGCTGCCGCCGGCGGTCCGCTCGGTGCTCGCCTGGGTGATCCGCGAGGGCGCCACCAACGTCATCAAGCACAGCGAGGCGCGGCACTGCACGATCAGTCTCGACGTGTACGGCGCGCCTTCCGGGGACGGCGCCCTCTACGGTGACTCCGTGGTCCTGGAAATGCGCAACGACGGCGTCCGCGGCGCCGAGACCGCGGCGGGCTCGGGCCTGACCGGCCTCACCGAGCGCGTCGCCGTCCTCGGCGGCGAGATCACCGCCGGCCGGCACGGCCGCGACGGGTACCTCCTGCGCGCCGCCGTCCCGCTCCCTCCCGTCCACGGCCCGGGTGAGGCCGGTCCAGACGGGCGGGGCTCGGACGGGAGCGGGACGGGCGCCGGTCAGGTGCTCCCGGCCGCGAGGCCCGCGTGATCCGGGTCCTGCTCGCCGACGACGAGCACCTCATCCGCGGCGCCGTCGCCGCCCTCCTCGGCCTGGAGACCGACCTGGAGGTCGTCGCCGAGGTCGGCCGCGGCGACGAGGTGCCCGCGGCCGTCGCCGCGCACGATCCGGACGTGGCCGTCCTCGACATCGAGATGCCGGGCGCGGACGGCCTCACCGTCGCCGAGGAACTGCACGCCTCCGGCGCCCGCTGCGCGGTGTGCATCCTCACGAGCTTCGGCCGCCCGGGCTACCTGCGCCGCGCCATGTCCGCCGGGGTCCGCGGCTTCGTCGCCAAGGACGCTCCCACCGACGAGCTCGCCAGCGCCATCCGCAAGATCCACGGCGGCGGCCGCTACCTGGACGCCGAACTGGCCGCCAGCGCGATGGCCGCCGGCGACAACCCGCTCTCCGAACGCGAACGCGACGTCCTCCGCCTGGCCGGCGCCGGCGCCGAGACCGCCCGCATCGCGGCCGACCTGCACCTGTCCGAGGGCACCGTCCGCAACTACCTGTCCACCGCCATGGCGAAGATGGGCGAACCCACCCGCGTCCGCGCCGCCCGCGCCGCGATCGACATGGGCTGGATCTGACCCCCGGCCGGGCCGGACATCGCGACGCGGTCGGACACCGGGAAGTGGCTGGACACTGCGAAGCGGCCGTTCCTCGGGCCGGTGGTTCCCCGGGCCGCGAGAGGCCGTTCAGACGACGCCGTGCTCGCCGCGCATGCCGGGCAGGGGGCCTAGGCTTGGGGCGTGAGCGAGCCATTGGTCGAGCGCATGCAGGGATTCGGCGAGACGATCTTCGCTGAGATGTCGGCTCTCGCCGTCCGGACCGGGGCCATCAATCTTGGCCAGGGCTTTCCGGACGAGGACGGCCCGGCGGGGGTCCTGGACGCGGCGGTGCAGGCGATCCGGACGGGCGCGAACCAGTATCCGCCCGGTCCCGGCCTGCCCGAACTCCGGGAGGCCGTGGCGGCGCAGCGGCTGGAGCGGTACGGGCTGTCGTTCGATCCGGCGACCGAGGTGTTCGTGACCGTCGGCGCCACCGAGGGGATCGCCGCCTCCGTGCTGGCGCTGGCGGGGCCGGGCGACGAGGTGATCGTGTTCGAGCCGTACTACGACTCCTACGCGGCCGTGATCGCGCTCGCCGGGGCAGTGCGCAGGCCGGTCACGCTGCGCCCGGTCGAGGGGCGTTTCACCTTCGACCCGGACGAACTGCGCGCCGCCGTCGGCCCGCGCACCCGGGCGATCCTGGTGAACTCGCCGCACAACCCGGCCGGCACCGTGTTCACGCGGGACGAGCTGGAGGCCATCGCGGACGTCTGCCGGGAGCACGACCTGGTCGCGATCACCGACGAGGTCTACGAGTACCTGACGTTCGACGAGACCGAGCACATCCCGCTGGCGACGCTCGACGGCATGCGCGAGCGGACGGTGTCGGTGTCGTCGGCGGGCAAGTCGTTCTCGGTGACCGGCTGGAAGACCGGCTGGGTGACGGCGCCCGCCCCCTACATCCGGGCCGTCCAGACCGTGAAGCAGTTCCTCACCTACGCGGTCAGCGCCCCCTACCAGCGCGCCGCCGCCTACGCGCTGCGCAACGAGATCCCGTGGGTGGAGGAGCTGCGCAAGTCGCTCCAGGCGAAGCGGGACCGCCTCATCACCGGCCTTGAGGTCGCGGGGTTCACGACCTTCCGGCCGCAGGGCACCTACTTCGTGCAGGCCGACATCCGCCCGCTCGGCTTCACCGACGGCATGGAGCTGGCCCGCGCCCTGCCGGACAAGGCGGGCGTCGTCGCGATCCCGAGCCAGGTGTTCTACGACCACGCCGAGGCGGGCGCCCACTTCGTCCGGTTCGCGTTCTGCAAGAAGGACGAGGTCATCGACGAGGCCGTGAGCCGCCTCGCGCGCCTGCGCTGAACGGTCCCGGGGCGCCGGGGCATTGCCGGAAAGTGCCGAAGAAACGGCGTTCGTTGGGCGGAATTCGCCCGTGAGCGGTGCCCGCCGCGCGGGTTAGCGTCCGTCCCGTGACCCGGGGCCATCAGGGAGAAGACGGCGCGACGCGCACCGGCGAGCGGATCCTGATCGCGCTCGGCGGCAACGCCATGACCGCGCCGGACGGCAGCGCCACCCCGGACGCCCAGGCGGCCGCGATCGAGGGCGCGATGGCGCACGTGGCCGATCTCGTGGCGGCGGGCGCGCGGGTCGCGCTCACGCACGGCAACGGCCCGCAGGTCGGCAACCTGCTGATCAAGAACCAGCTGGCGGCGGGCGTGGTGCCGCCCGTCCCGCTGGACTGGTGCGGCGCGCAGACCCAGGCCACCGTCGGCGTGATGATCATGAATGCGCTGGAGCGGGCGCTGGCCGCGCGGGGTGCGGCCCGCCCGGTGTCGACGGTGGTGACCCGGACGCTCGTGGACGCCGCCGACCCCGGTTTCCTGGCCCCCGCCAAGCCGATCGGCCGCTACTTCCCCGAGGCGGAGGCCCGCCGCTCGATCGCGCTCGGCCAGGTCTGGAAGGACTTCGGGGACCGTGGCTGGCGGCGCGTCGTCGCCTCGCCGGAGCCGCTGGAGATCCTGGACGCCGACGCGGCCGCCGTGCTCCTGGACGCGGGACACGTCGTGGTCGCCGCGGGCGGCGGGGGAGTGCCCGTGGTCCGGGCGGACGGGGCGCTGCGCGGCGTCGAGGCCGTCGTGGACAAGGACCTGGCCGCGCAACTGCTGGCCCGCCGCCTGGAGGCGACCACCCTCGTGATCGCCACCGACGTGGAGAACGCGATGACCGGGTTCGGGACGCCGCGGGCCCGCCCGCTGCACCGCACGACGGTCGCGGAGCTGACGGAACTGGCCGCCGCAGGGCACTTCGCCGGCGGCAGCATGGGCCCGAAGGTCGAGGCGGTGCGGCGGTTCGTCGCGGCCGGCGGTCGGCGCGCCGCGATCGCCTCGCTGCCCCGGCTCGGCGACGCCGCGCACGGCAAGGCCGGGACGGTCGTCGAGGACTGACCCCGGGTAGAGACCGATCACCAGTGCGGCCGGCGAGCAGGCCGGCCGGCGAGCAGCACGGCCCGATGAGCGGCACGGCAGTTGAGGAGCGATGACGGTGCCCGATCCGATCGAAGTCCGCAAGATCCCCATCGAGAGCGTGACCGACGCGTCCGGGCTCGCCCGGCTGATCGACGACGGCGTCCTGGAGGCCGACCGGGTCCTCGCCGTGGTCGGCAAGACCGAGGGCAACGGCGGCGTGAACGACTACACGCGGCTGCTCGCCGACCGGGCGTTCCGCGAGGTGCTCCTCGCCAAGGGCACGCGGACGGCGGACGAGGTGGCGCGCGTCCCGCTGGTGTGGTCGGGCGGCACGGACGGGGTGCTCAGCCCGCACGCGACCGTCTTCGCGACCGTCGACCCCGCCCGCGTCCCCGCCTCCGACGAGCCGCGGCTGTCGGTCGGCGTCGCGATGAGCGAGATCATCCTGCCCGAGGACATCGGACGCCCCGCGATGGTGGAGACCGTCGCCGCCGGCGTCCGCGAGGCCATGAAGACCGCCGGGATCGACGATCCGGCCGACGTCCACTACGTGCAGACCAAGACGCCGCTGCTCACCCTCGACACGATCAACGACGCGAAGACGCGCGGCCGCGACGTCGTCACCGAGGACACCCTCAAGTCCATGGACATCTCCAACTCCACGACCGCGCTCGGCATCGCCGTCGCGCTCGGCGAGATCGAGGCGCCCTCCGCCGACCAGATCCACAAGGACCTGTCGCTGTACTCGTCGGTGGCGTCGTGCTCGTCCGGCGTCGAGCTGGACCGGGCGCAGATCGTGGTCGTCGGCAACGTGCGCGGCATCGGCGGCCGGTACCGGGCCGGGCACGGTGTGATGAAGGACGCACTGGACGCCGACGGGATCTGGGACGCGATCCGCTCGACGGGCCTGGACCTGCCCGAGCGGCCCCGCACGTCCGACCTCGGCGACCGGCTCGTCAACGTGTTCATCAAGTGCGAGGCCGACCCGAGCGGCTCGGTGCGCGGCCGCCGCAACATCATGCTCGACGACTCCGACGTGCACTGGCACCGGCAGATCAAGGCGTGCGTCGGCGGCGTCGCGGCCTCGGTCACCGGCGACCCGGCGGTGTTCGTGTCGGTCGCGGCCGTGCACCAGGGCCCGTCCGGCGGCGGCACCGTCGCGGCCATCGCCGACCTCGGCTGACGGCGGCGGGACGCGACGCGGTCGCGGAGAGTATCCTTGGAGTGGCCCCCTGTCGTCGCCGGAGGTTATAGCCTTCCTGCCGTGTCCGGACTGACCATTCCCGAACCACAGTTCCCCGGGGACGACGGAAGCGCCGACCCCCGGTTGTGCGAGGCGCTCGCCGGCTACGCGGCCGGCCGTGTCGGCGCCCACACGGTGCTGCGGCGGCTCCAGGGGGCGCGGCTGCTGGTGCCGATCGTCGCCGTCCTCACCGAGGAGGAGCCGACGGAGCCCGGCGAGCTGCGGCGGGAGAAGTCGAGCGACATGGCGCTGCCCACCCTGATCGGCGACGACGGGCGGCGCGGCGTGCTCGGCTTCACCTGCACCGAGACGATGAAGGCGTGGCGCGCCGACGCCCGCCCGGTCGCGGTGCGGGCCGGCGACGCCTGCCGCGCCACCCTCGACGAAGGCGCGGACGCCCTGGTCGTGGACGTGGCGGGCCCGGTCCCGTTCGCCGTGGACGGGCTGCGCCTGCACCTGCTCGCCGACGGCCGCCCCATCCCGCCGCCCCACGAGGACCCCGACGTCCTGGCCGCGGTCGAGGCCGCGTTCGGCTCCGACCCGTCGGTCACCGGCGTCCGCGTCGTCGAGGGCACCTCCGCGGAGATCGCCGTCCGGTTCGCCGTCGTCCCCGGGCACGACGAGCGGAGCACCGTGCAGCGGGTCTCCGACCGGCTCGCCGAACTGCTGCGCGGCCGGATCGTCGGCGGCGTCGAACTGAACGTCCTGCGCAGATAGCACCCGCCCGCGGGCAGGCGCTGCGTGCCGGAAGCGGCCGCGCGCTGGTACCGGCCCGCGCAGGTACGGCCCCGCGCGTGCGTAGCGGACCGCGTGCGGGCGGATCGGGGTGCGTCCGGCGAACCGGCGTCCGGATCCGCGGCGGCGGTAAATCGTTGGCGTTCGGCGCGGGCGCTCTGCGAGCCTGGCGCCATGATCGACGTCGATGCCTTCATCACCGACGGGTACGTCCGGGTGGAGCAGGCGTTCCCCCGCGAGCTGGCCGCCGAGTGCCGCGGCATCCTGTGGCGCGAGACCGGCTGCGACCCCGACGATCCCGCGACGTGGACGCGTCCGGTGGTGCGGCTCGGCGACCATGCCGAGGCGCCGTTCCGGGCCGCCGCGAACACCGACCGCCTGCGCGCCGCTTTCGACGCCGTCGTCGGCAAGGACGCGTGGCTGCCGTGCGGCGGCCTCGGCACGTTCCCGGTGCGGTTCCCCAGCGACCAGCCGCCCGGCGACGACGGCTGGCACATCGACGCCGGCTTCCCCGGCGACGACCCCGCCGACTTCATGTCCTACCGGGTGAACGTCGCGTCGAAGGGCCGCGCGCTGCTGATGCTGTTCCTCTTCTCCGACGTGGGGGAGGACGACGGGCCGACCCGCATCCGGGTGGGGTCCCACCTGGACGTCCCGCCGATCCTGGAGCCCGCGGGGGAGGAGGGGCTCGCGTTCATGGACCTGGCGGGCAAGGCCGTCCCCGCGACCGAGCACCGTCCGCTCGCCCATGCCGCGGGACGGGCCGGCGACGTGTACCTGTGCCACCCGTTCCTTGTGCACGCCGCGCAGGCGCACCATGGCACGCGCCCCCGGTTCATGGCGCAGCCGCCGCTGCTCCCCGCCGGGCCGCTTCCCGCGTCGTCCCCCGTCCGGCTCGCGATCGGGCGGGGGCTCGGGCGCTCCTAGTACCAGGTCGTCGGGAGGCCGTGCGACGGCGCCTCGCCGAGGACCACGCGTTCCCCGCCCGGCCACAGCCGCAGCGTCACGACGTGCAGGACGTCGAGCCGCGAGGCGTCGCGCCCCTCGAACGACAGGTGCGCCACGGGCGCGTCGGGGGTGGCCGCCGCCCCGGCCCGCTCGATGCTCCGGTCGACGCGCGCGCCCTCCTCGTCCGACAGGTACGCGCGCATCGTCGAGTGCCACACGACCGTGACGACACCCTCCCGGGGGGCCAGCCCTTCCAGGAAGTCCGCCGCGCCCGCCTGCACGACCGTCGCGGGGACCGCGGCGGCCACCTCGAACGCCGCCCGCAGCCGCGCCGCCCGCGCCGCCTGGTCGGGCCACACGTACGACAGGAGCCGCCGCCGCGCGGCGGGCGAGGCCGGGTCCAGCGGGTTCGGGTCGCATCCCCGCCGCTCAGTGATGGAGAGGGGCGCGTCGACCGGCGGCAGGCCCCGCCAGGCGTCCGGCAGGACGACCGGCGACTCGGGCCCGTACGCGCCGCTCTCGTGCAGGAGGCGGAAGCGGTCGGCCCGGAGGTTCAGGCCCGCGCTGGCCCCGATCTCCAGCAGCCTGATCGGCAGGGGCTCTTCGGGCAGGGGCTTCACGGGCAGACGCGGGACAGGCGGACGCGCCGGCGCGGGGCGGCAGGCGTCCGCGATCGTGAGGAGCCCGCCGACGAGCGGGGCCGCCCGCCCGACCTCGTTGGTCTGCGGCGGGTCGGCGAGCCCGGCGCGGATCTCGGCGGCGTGCTCGGACAGCACCGCCCGGAACGCCGGCCAGGCCTCCAGCGGGTCCTCCGTCCCGCCCGCGGTCGGGTAGTGCGCGGCCAGTTCCGGCACCCGCCCTTCGAGGACGAGGCGGTGGACCGTCCCCAGCATCCCCAGGATGTAGCCGGTCCCGGTCCGCTCGCCGAGCACCTCCGTCACGGCCGCGCCCGGATCTCCGGCCGCCCGCGTGAGCAGCTCCGAGTACATCGGCGACCCCAGATCGGCGGACGCCCGCGCCTGGGCGAGCAGCGCCCGCCTCGTCTCGGCGGCCCCCCGCGAACCGGACTTCCCCATCGTCCACCTCCGCGACGAGCCTCTCAGATGCTGGACGGCGTCACGGGCGGGCGCGCGGAGTCAATAGGATTCACCCATGCTGCGCTGGTTGACCGCGGGGGAGTCCCATGGCCCGGCCCTGACCGCGATCGTGGAGGGGCTGCCGGCCGGTGTGCGCGTGACCTCGGGGGACATCGCCGAGGAGCTGCGCCGCCGGAGGCTCGGCCACGGGCGGGGCGCCCGGATGAAGTTCGAGCAGGACAAGGTCACGATCATCGGCGGCGTCCGGCACGGCGTGACGCTCGGCGGGCCGGTCGCGATCGAGGTCGGCAACACCGAGTGGCCCAAGTGGGAGACGGTCATGTCGGCCGACCCCGTGGACGCCGACGTCCTCGCGGCCCAGGCCAGGAACGCGCCGCTGTCGCAGCCGAGGCCCGGCCACGCCGACCTGGTCGGCATGCAGAAGTACGGGTTCGACGACGCCCGGCCCGTCCTGGAGCGGGCGAGCGCGCGGGAGACGGCGGCGCGGGTCGCGCTCGGCACCGTCGCCAAGGCGTTCCTGAAGCAGGCCCTCGGCGTGGACGTCCTGAGCCACGTGATCGCGCTCGGCGAGGTCGAGGCCCCCGAGGGCGTCCTGCCGGAGCCCGCCGACCTGGCCGGGGTCGACGAGAGCCCGGTGCGGTGCTTCGACGCCGAGGCGTCGGCGCGGATGGTCGCGCACATCGACGAGACCAAGAAGGCCGGCGACACCCTCGGCGGCGTCGTGGAGGTCCTCGCCTACGGCCTCCCGCCCGGCCTCGGCAGCCACGTCCACTGGGACCGGCGCCTCGACTCCCGGCTCGCCGGGATCCTGATGGGCATCCAGGCGATCAAGGGCGTGGAGCTCGGCGACGGGTTCACCACCGCCCGGCGGCCCGGCTCGCGGGCGCACGACGAGATCGACGCCACCACCGAGGGGATCCGCCGGCGCACCAACCGCGCCGGCGGCGTCGAGGGCGGCATGACCACCGGCGAGGTGCTGCGGGTGCGCGCCGCGATGAAGCCGATCTCGACCGTCCCGCGGCGGCTCGACACGATCGACGTCACGACCGGCGAGCCCGCCAAGGCGATCAACCAGCGCAGCGACGTGACGGCGGTCCCGGCCGCCGGGGTGGTCGCCGAGGCGATGGTCGCGCTCGTCCTCGCCGACGCTGCGCTGGAGAAGTTCGGCGGCGACTCCGCCGAGGAGACCGCCCGCAACCTGCGGGGCTACCTGTCCTCCCTGACGATCAAGTGAGCGGTGCCATGCGACCGAAGGCCGTCATCATCGGACCCCCCGGCTCGGGCAAGACCACGATCGGCACGGCGCTCGCCGACCGGCTCGGCGTCCCGCTGCGCGACACCGACGCCGACGTCGAGCGGGCCGCGGGCAAGCCGATCGGCGAGATCTTCATCGACGACGGCGAGGAGCGCTTCCGCGAGATGGAGCGGGCCGCCGTCGCCGCGGCGCTGACCGGGCACGAGGGCGTCGTCGCGCTCGGCGGCGGCGCCGTCCTCGCGGCGGAGACGCAGGAGCTGCTCGCCGGGCACACCGTCGTCTACCTGCGGGTCGGGCTCTCGGAGGCGATCAAGCGGGTCGGCCTGGCGTCGGCGCGGCCGCTGCTCGTGCTGAACCCGCGCAGCCAGATGCGCAAGCTCCTGGAGGAGCGGCTCCCGATCTACGAGCGGCTGGGCACCGTGCATGTCGACACCGACGGCCGCGAACCCGCCGACATCGTCGAAGAGGTCGTGAAGGCCCTGGAGGACGCCGCCCCCGCCGACCGCGACGGCGAGGAGAACGGGTGACGCCGCCGGCCCGGGTGTCCGTGGGGGGCGCCGAGCCCTACGACGTCGTCATCGGGACGGGCGTCCTCGGCGAGCTGCCCGCGATGGTCGGCGACAAGGCCCGGACCGTCGCGGTCGTGCACGCCGAGGGGCTGCCGGAGATCGCCCGCCCGGTGTGCGGGGCGCTCGAGCAGGCCGGGTACACGGTGCACGCGCTGCCCGTCCCCGACGGCGAGGCCGCCAAGGAGGCCGGCGTCCTGGCCGGGCTGTGGTCGGCGTTCGCCGCGCTCGGCATGACCCGGACCGACGTCGTCGTCGGCGTCGGCGGCGGCGCCACCACCGACCTCGCCGGGTTCGCGGCCGCGTCGTGGCTGCGGGGGGTGCGTGCGGTGCTCGTCCCGACGACGCTGCTCGGCATGGTGGACGCGGCGGTCGGCGGCAAGACCGGCATCAACATCCCCGAGGGCAAGAACCTGGTCGGCGCCTTCCACCCGCCCGGCGGCGTCCTGTGCGACCTCGCCACGCTGATGACGATGCCGCGCGAGGACTACATCAGCGGCCTCGCCGAGATCATCAAGGCCGGGTTCATCGCCGACCCGGAGATCCTGGCCCTGGTCGAGGACGACCCGAAGGGCGCCGCCGCACCTGACGGCCCGCACACCCGCGAGCTCGTGGAACGGGCCGTGCGGGTCAAGGCCGGCGTCGTCTCGGCCGACCTGAGGGAGAGCGGCCTCCGCGAGATCCTCAACTACGGCCACACCCTCGCGCACGCCATCGAGAAGAACGAGGACTACCGGTTCCGCCACGGCCACGCCGTCGCGATCGGCATGGTGTACGCCGCGGAGCTGTCCCGCCTCGCCGGGCGGCTGCCCGCCGAGGCCGTCCGGCGGCACCGCGACGTCCTGGAGTCCGTGGGCCTGCCGGTCTCCTACGCCGCCGACTGGCCCGGCCTGCGCGCCACCATGACCATCGACAAGAAGTCGCGGGGCGCCACGCTCCGGTTCGTCGTCCTCGACGGCATCGCCGAGCCCGGACGCCTCGAAGGCCCCGACGAGGCCCTGCTCGCCGCCGCCTACCGGGAGATCGCACGATGACCCGCGTCCTCGTCCTCAACGGCCCGAACCTGCGGCGCCTCGGGGTCCGCGAGCCCGAGAAGTACGGGACGGCGACCTTCGACGACCTGGTCGCCGTCTGCCGCGCGGCCGGGCGCCGCCTCGACCTGAACGTCGAGGTCCGGCAGACCGACGACGAGGCCGAGATGATGCGCTGGCTGCACGAGGCGGCCGACGAGCGCGTCCCCGTCGTGCTGAACCCGGCCGCGTTCACGCACTACTCCTACGCGCTGCGCGACGCGGTCGCCCAGCGCACCGCCCCGCTCGTCGAGGTCCACATCACCAACCCGGCCGCGCGCGAGGAGTTCCGCCACACCTCCGTCGTCGCCGGCGTCGCCACCGGCACCATCGCCGGCTTCGGCACCATGTCCTACGTCCTCGCCCTCCAGGCCGTGGCCGAGCTGATCGCCGAGAACTCCTAACTCCCCCCCGGCGGGCCTAGGGCCTTTCTCGAAGTGGCCTCGGCCACGCGCGCGAACGCGTGACCTGGCCGGTGGAGCGAAGCCGGAGGCGAGCGGAACCGGGCAGATCGCGAAGCGATGCCGCGTTCGCCCAGGCACGGTCACGCAGCGAGCCGCCAGGCGAGCGGAGTGGGCCGGGACTTTGAAACACTGCCTAGCCCTCTTCGGCCGCGCTGCGGGCCATGGCCTTGAGCTCGGCGACGACGTCGTCCAGCGGGGCGACGTCGCGGTGGGCGCGGCACAGGATGGTGGCGCCCTCGACGGCGGCGACGATGAGGCGGGCCAGCCGGGACGCGCGGTCGTCGGGGACGCCGGCGTTGCCGAGCCCGGTGGCGAGGGTGTCCTGCCAGCGCGCGAACGCCGCCGCCGCGGCGTCGGCGAGCTGCGGCGCGTCGTCGTGGGACTCGACCGTGACGGCGACGACGGGGCAGCCGGCCCGGAACCCGCTCCTGATCAGGACCTGCCGCCACCAGCTCGTGAAGGCGTCCACGGCCGACGCGGCGTCGCCGCTCTCGGTGGCGGCGAGGATGCCGGCGTTCAGGAACTCGCCGGCGTAGCGGACGGCCTCCTCGGCGAGCTGCGCCTTGCCGCCGGGGAAGTGGTGGTAGATCGACCCGCGCGGGGCGCCGCTGTGCGCGATGACGTCGCGGAACCCGGTGCCGCTGTAGCCGCGCTCGCGGAAGAGGTAGGCGGCGCTGCGCACCATGCGTTCCCTGCTGTCCGTCCCCATGGGACGATTATGACATTCATCATACGGTTCCCGCGTTGACCATGACGACCGTCATGGAGACATTTGGCCATGCCGGACGCCGACTCTGCTACTCGCGAGTAAGGTCGAGTGCGGTCAGGCGGGGAAGCGGGCAGGAAAGAAGGAGACCTTCGTGATCGACCTCCAGCGCGACGGAGACGTGTACGTCCTGCGGTTCGACGCGGGCGAGAACCGCTTCGGCCCGGACTTCCTCGACGCGGTCGAGGGGGCCCTCGACTCGGTGGCGAAGAACGACGGGCCGGGCGCGCTCGTCACCGTCGGGACCGGCAAGTTCTACTCCAACGGCCTGGACCTGGACTGGCTCGGCGCCAACCAGGACAGGTTCGAGGAGTACCTGCGCCGCGTGCACGCCCTGTTCGCGCGCGTCCTGTCGCTGCCGATGCCGACGGTCGCCGCGCTGAACGGGCATGCCTTCGCGGGCGGTGGCATGCTGGCCCTCGCGCATGACTTCGCCGTCATGCGGAGCGACCGCGGCTACTTCTGCCTGCCCGAGGTCGACCTCGGAATGAGCTTCACCCCCGGGATGAACGCGCTGATCACGGCACGGCTGCCGAAGGCCGCCGCGCACGAGGCGATGCTCACCGGCCGCCGGTACACCGCGGAGCAGGCGCGCGAGGCCGGGATCGTGCAGCGCGTCGCGGCGGAGGATGAGGTCCTGCCCGCCGCGGTGGAGTGGGCGGCGTCGCTGGCGAGCAAGAACGGCGCGGTCGTGGCGACGATCCGCACCGCGATGTACCGGCAGGCGCTGGACGCGCTGAACGGCCCGGCGCTGCCGTGACCCCTCCCCGCGGGCGGGCGGCGGGAGTAGGTTACGTTCGACTGGAATCGGATTCGGTTTAGGGAAGGGGCGCGGGAGACCATGCGCATCGGGATGGCGCTCAGCTACTCGGGCGGTTTCAAGGAGACCGTCGAGGAGCTCGCCGACTACGAGAAGGCCGGCCTCGACATCGTCTACGTCGCGGAGGCGTACAGCTTCGACGCGGTGAGCCAGATGGGCTACATCGCCGCCAAGACGGAGCGCGTGGAGATCGCCTCCGGCATCCTCAACATCTACTCGCGCACCCCGACCGCCATCGCGCAGACGGCCGCGGGGCTGGACTACGTCTCCGACGGGCGGTTCACGCTCGGCATCGGCGCGTCCGGCCCGCAGGTCATCGAGGGCTTCCACGGGGTCCCCTACACCGCGCCCCTCGGCCGCACCCGCGAGATCATCGAGATCTGCCGCAAGGTGTGGCGCCGCGAGCGGGTGCAGCACGACGGCAAGTACTACCACCTGCCGCTGCCGGAGGGGCAGGGCACCGGCCTCGGCAAGGCGCTCAAGCTCATCAACCACCCGGTGCGCGCCGACATCCCGATCATGGTCGCCGCGATCGGCCCGAAGAACGTCGAGCTGACCGCCGAGATCGCCAACGGCTGGGAGCCGATCTTCTACATGCCGGAGAAGGCCGCGGACGTGTGGGGCCCCTCCCTCGCGGCCGGCAAGGCCAAGCGCGACCCGGCGCTCGGCGAGCTGGACGTGGTCGGGCAGTCGCCGCTCGCCATCGGCGACGACGTGAAGGGCTTCCTGGAGTTCGGCCGCCCGATGGCCGCGCTCTACATCGGCGGCATGGGCGCCAAGGGCAAGAACTTCTACAACGACCTCGCCCGCCGGTACGGCTTCGAGAAGGAGGCCGAGGAGATCCAGGACCTGTACCTGGACGGCAAGAAGGACGAGGCCGCCGCGAAGGTCCCGCAGGAGCTGCTGGAGAAGATGTCCCTCATCGGCTCCGAGGGGCACGTCCGGGAGCGGCTCGCGGCGATGAAGGAGTCCGGCGTCACCACGCTCAACGTGGCCCCGATCGCGGGCGACCACAAGAGCCGCCTCGCCCTGATCGAGAAGGTCAAGGAGATGGCCGCCGACCTGTGACCGCGGACGTGTGAGGTCCCGCGGACGTGTGAGGGGTGGGCGACTCGTCGCCCACCCCTCACGGCCGTCTTACGGGCCCGCGCCCTACAGGGCCGCGTCGACCTCCTTGGCGACGCGCTCGCCGGAGCGGACGGCGCCGTCCATGTAGCCCGTCCAGTAGCCGGACGTCTCGGTGCCCGCCCAGTGGATCGGGCCGCACGGCTCCCGCAGCGCCGGGCCGAACGCGGTGAGCGCGCCGGGCGGGGCGACGCCGACAGGGCCGCCGCCGCTCCAGGTCTCGTTGTCCCAGCGCTGGAAGGCGGTCAGCGTCGGATTGGCGGCCTTGTCGCCGAACAGCTTGGTGAACGAGTCGAGGCCCGCCGCCCTGACCTCGGCGGCCGGCGCGGCGTCCAGCTTCCGCATGTTGGCCTGGTTCATGAAGCCCATCAGGATGCCGCGCGACCCGTCCGGCGGGCTGTTGTCGAACGTCGCGTCGATGGCGCCGCTGTCGGCCACGGCCTGCCCGGTCAGCCCGTCCGCGCGCCAGAACGGCGTGTCGTAGACGGCGACGAACTTGGCGACCGAGCCCATCGGGTACCGCTGCATGAGCTGCGCCCGGCTCGCGGGCAGCCCCGGCGAGAAGTCGATCTTCCCGGCGATCGCGGGGGACATCGCGACCACGACCCGCTTGGCCGACACCGTGACCCCGTCGGCGGTCACCGTGACGCCGCCCGAACCGGTGGCGATCGACCGCACCGGCGCGTTGTAGCGGATGATGTCGCCGAGCCTCGCCGCCAGCCGGATCGGCACCTCCTGGGAGCCGCCCACGAACCGCGACTCCTGCGCGCCGCCCTTCGTGTTGATCAGCCGGTCGATCGTCCCCGGGTTGGCCTCGTTGCCCGCCGAGGCCGCGTAGTTCAGCAGGTAGAGGAGGGAGACCTCCTGCGAGCGCATCGACAGGGTCGACGAGGCGAAGGCGTCCATCAGGAACCGCGCGCCGCCGCTCAGCGAGTTGGACCGCGACCAGGTGTGGAAGGTCTGCGCGTCCCACTCCTCGGCCTTGGCCGCCTTCCACGGCTCGCCCACCGGCACCTGCTGGACCATGCCCCCGAGCTTCAGAAGCGCGAGCTCCAGGTCGACCACGCCCCAGTCCGGCGGGACCGCGCCGAGCAGGCCGTCGGTCGCGTAGAGCGACCGCTTGCCGTCCCGGTAGTAGACGTTCTTGCCCTCGTTGTAGGTGGCGTAGGTGTCGACGCCCATGTCCTTGGCGAGCGCGGCGATGCGGTCCTGCGTCGGGCCGATGAACTCGGCGCCGCCCTCGTTGGTGGTGCCGTCGCCGAGGGGCATCCCGTAGACGCGGCCGCCGGGCCGCTCGCGCGCCTCCAGCACGATCACGGACCGGCCCGCCGCGACGAGGTCGCGGGCGGCGGTGAGGCCGGACAGCCCCGCGCCGACGATCACCACGTCCGCGGTGAGGGACGCGTCGAGGGGGGCGGCGAGCGGAGCCGTGCGGGCGCCGGCGGGCGGGGCCGCGGCCGCGGTGACGACGGCTCCGGCGGCGGTGAGCGCGCCTGTGCCCAGCAGTCTTCTTCTGCTGACTCGGGTCAAGGGGAATCACTCCTGGGGGGAAGTCCATTCGGGGGGAGGACGGACGGGACGGAGCACACGCCGGGTCACGCTAGGCCAGCCCTCGAGTAAAAGTCGAGGGTTATTCATGTTCGTGACCGCGTTGAGACGGCCTCCCAGGCGATCATCTAGAGTCCTGGCCATGGGGGAGACTCACCGCGCGCGCCGCCGCCGGCTCGCCGCGCTCGTCGCCGAACGGGACGCCGCCGCCCTGCTGGTGACCCGGCTCGTCAACGTCCGCTACCTGACCGGCCTGGACAGCTCGCGGGCCGCGCTGCTCGTCCCGGCCGACGGCCCCGCCGTGCTCGCGACCGACGGCCGCTACGCCGGGATGGCCGCGCAGGTCTGCCCGGAACTGCCCGTCGTCGTCGACCGGCAGGTGGCGGAGGCGCTGGTGAAGCGGGCGGCCGAGGACGGCCTCGGCCGGGTCGGCTTCGAGGCCCACGACGTGACCGTCGAGCACCACACGGCGCTCCTGGACGCCGCCGAGGTCGAACTGGCGCCGCTCGGCCGCCTCGTCGAGGAACTCCGCATGGTCAAGGACGAGGAGGAGATCGGCCTGCTCCGCGAGGCGTGCGCCGTCACCGACCGCGCGTTCGAGGCCGTCCTGCCCGAGATCCGCGCCGGGGTCACCGAGCGCGCCGTCGCGATCGCCCTCGAAAGGGCCATGGTCGACGAGGGCGCCGAGGGCCCCGCGTTCGAGTCGATCATCGCGTCCGGACCCAACGGCGCCGTCCCGCACCACCATCCCGGCGGCCGCGAGCTCCAGCGCGGCGACCTCGTCACCATGGACTTCGGCGCCCTCTACGGCGGCTACCACGCCGACATGACCCGCACCGTCGCGATCGGCGAGCCCGCCGCCTGGCAGCGCGACCTCTACGACCTCGTCCACCGCGCGCAGGCGGCCGCGCTGGCCGCCGCGCTGCCCGGCGCCGAGACGAAGGACGTGGACGCCGCCGCCCGCGACGTGATCGCGGACGCGGGGCACGGGGAGGCGTTCTCGCACGGCCTCGGGCACGGCGTGGGCCTGGAGATCCACGAAGCGCCGCTCATGGGGTACGACAAGACCGGTAAGCTGATGGATCGGGTTCCGATCACCGCTGAGCCGGGGGTCTACCTCACGGACCGGGGCGGGGTCCGCATCGAGGACACGCTGGTCGTCCGCGCGGGCGGGCCGGAGCTCCTCACCACAACGACCAAGGATCTGCTCGTCCTGTAGGACGCGCGGGCCCGCGACCGGGAGAACAACGCAGTGGCGACGACGAACGACCTGAAGAACGGCATGACGCTGAACATCGACGGCCAGTTGTGGACCGTCCTCGAGTTCCAGCACGTCAAGCCCGGCAAGGGCGGCGCGTTCGTCCGCACCAAGCTCAAGAACGTGCTGTCCGGCAAGGTGGTCGACAAGACCTTCAACGCCGGCACCAAGGTCGAGGTGGCCAGCGTCGACAAGCGCGAGATGCAGTACCTCTACCGCGAGGGCGAGGACTTCGTCTTCATGGACACCGAGACCTACGACCAGCCGCACATCCCCGCGGCCGTCGTCGGCGACGCCTCGAACTACCTGCTCCCCGAGCAGAACGCCGTGATCGCCTTCAACAACGAGAACCCGCTGTACGTCGAGCTGCCCGCCGCCGTCGTGCTGGAGATCACCGAGACCGAGCCCGGCCTGCAGGGCGACCGCTCCACCGGCGGCAGCAAGCCCGCCACTCTGGAGACCGGCGCGCAGATCCAGGTCCCGCTGTTCATCACCACCGGCGAGAAGGTCAAGGTCGACACCCGCTCCGGCGAGTACCTCGGCCGCGCCTGAGATGGCCGCGCGCACCAAGGCCAGGAAACTCGCGCTGGACATCCTGTTCGCCGCGGAGCTGCGGGAGGAGGAGCCGACGGCGGTGCTCGCCGCCCGCGGCCGTCCGAACCAGGACGAGCTCGCCGAGTACCCGCACGCCGTCCGGCTGATCGAGGGCGTCCAGGAGAACCGGGAGCGCATCGACGAGCTGCTCGCCACCTACGCGACCGGCTGGACGCTCGAACGGATGCCCGTCGTCGACCGCAACATCCTGCGGATGGGCACGTTCGAGCTGCTGTGGGTCGACGACGTCCCCGACGGCGTCGCGGTGAGCGAGGCGGTCGGCCTCGCCACCGAGCTGTCCACCGACGAGTCCCCCCGCTTCGTCAACGGCCTCCTGTCCCGCCTGCAGCAACTGAAGCCGTCGCTCAGCCTCTAATGCGTCTTTCTTCTCCTTCGGGCCTGGCGGCCCTCCATCGTCGAAAAACGCGGCGATCGCTGGCATCGCTCCGTCTCGCCTTGCGGCTCGCTGCGCGATCAGGTTCTCGCTTCGCTCGCGTCTCCGCCCCCGGCCCTGCCTTCGGACGCGATCGCAACCGTCGGGGTCGTCGCATAGTTGCGGCGGTGGCTGAGGTAGGCGCGGTGCTTATCGCAGTGCCGCCAGCCCCGAGCGACAGTGCGCTGCAATAAGCTCTCCTTGATGACGAACGTTAGGGGAGCGGCTGTGCCGGGCCGGGTTCAGAAACGGGTGCGGGGCGGGAGCCGGGTGCGCAACGCGGTCCTGTGGGACGCCCTGCGCGTGGTCCTCGACCGCATCACTCCCGAGGCCGGCCTGAGCGACGTCGTGGACGTCGGCGGCGGGACCGGCGGGTTCGCCGTGCCGCTCGCCGAGCTGGGGCACCGGGTCACGGTGGTCGACTCCAACCCGGACGCGCTGGCCGCGCTGGAGCGCCGGGCCGCCGAGTCCGGGGTGCGGGTCCGCGCCGTGCAGGGCGACGCCGTCGACCTGCCCGACCTGCTCGGCCCGGACGCCGCCGACCTCGTGCTGTGCCACAGCGTCCTGGAGTACGTCGACGATCCGGCCGCGGCGATGGCGGCGCTGACCGGCGCCGTCCGGCCGGGCGGCTCGGTCAGCGTGCTGGCGTCCGGGCAGATCGCGGCGGCGCTGCACCGCGCCGTGTCCGGGCACTTCGACGACGCCCGGCAGGTGCTCACCGACCCGTCCGGGCGGTGGGGCGAGGGTGACCGCATGCCGCGCCGGTTCACCCGCGAGACGCTGTCGGCGCTGGTGAGCGGCGCGGGGCTGCGGGTCGCCGAGCTGCAGGGCGTCCGCATCTTCGCCGACCTGGTGCCGAGCGGCCTGCTGGACGGCGACGCCGACTCGGCGGAGGCGCTGATCGCGCTGGAGTCCGTCGCCGCGGTCCACCCGGTCCTGCGGGACCTCGCCACCCAGTTGCACCTGGTGGCCGACAAGCCGGCCGGCTGAGACCGTGCGCGCGGCGGACCGGACGGCACGGCGGCGCGGCCCGCGCACGGCCTGGCGGCCGGGCGAGGAGTCCCCGTGAGCCGCAAGCAGCAGCTGCACCGGCCGGGGCCGCAGCCCGGCCCGCCCGCCGACGACACCGGCTGCTCCATCCTGCACGTCGACATGGACGCCTTCTTCGTCAGCGTCGAGCTGCTCGACCGGCCCGAGCTGCGCGGGCGCCCGGTCGTCGTGGGCGGCGCCGGGCCGCGCGGCGTGGTGTCCGCGGCCTCCTACGAGGCCCGGCGGTTCGGCGTGCACTCGGCGATGCCGATGACGCGGGCGCGGCGGCTGTGCCCGCAGGCGGTGGTGCTGCCGGTGAGCCACGGCAAGTACTCCCGCGTGTCGGCCGCGGTCTTCGAGATCTTCCGTTCCGTCACGCCGCTGGTCGAGGGCCTGTCGCTGGACGAGGCCTTCCTGGACGTGGCGGGCGCCCGGCGGCGGCTGGGCCGTCCCGCGGCGATCGCGCAGCTCATCCGCGACCAGGTCCGCGACCAGCAGGGCATCACCTGCTCGGTCGGCGTCGCGAACACCAAGTTCGTCGCGAAGCTCGCCTCGACGCGGTGCAAGCCCGACGGGCTGCTCGTGGTGCCCGCCGACGGCGTCGTCGACTTCCTGCACCCGCTGCCCGTCGCGTCCCTCTGGGGCGTCGGCGAGCGCACCGAGCAGGCGCTCACCCGCCTCGGGCTGCGCACCGTCGGGCAGCTCGCCCAGGTGCCCCCCACCACGTTGCAGCGCGAGCTCGGCAACGCGCTCGGCAGGCACCTGCACGAGCTGGCGTGGGGACGCGACCCGCGCGAGGTCGTCCCGCACACGCCCGACAAGAGCATCGGCGCCGAGGAGACCTTCGACACCGACGTCGACGACCCCGAGGTCATCCGGCGGGAGCTGCTGCGGCTGGCGGAGAAGGTCGGCGCGCGGCTGCGCGAGAGCGGGAACGCCGGTCGTACGATCAGCGTCAAACTACGGATGGCCGACTTCAAGACGATCACTCGGGCGCGCACGCTGGCCGAGCCCACCGATCTCGCACGTGTGATCTATGTCACAGCCCGCGAGCTGTACGAGGCGGCGGGCCTGGAACGGGTACGACTCCGTCTGGTCGGGGTGCGGGTGGAGAACCTGGGCCCCGCCGGCGAGGCCCCCCGTCAGCTCGCCCTCGACGAGCCCGACAGCGGCTGGCGTGAGGCCGAGCGAGCCATGGACCAGGTCGCGCACCGGTTCGGCCGCGGCGCGGTGCGCCCCGCCGCGCTCGTCCGGCGTGCGGCGGAGGGTGACGCACGGGACGGCAGGGACGGAAGACAATGAAAGAAGGCTGTGGGGTGACCGGCTCCGGGTCCTCGGGGGGCCGTTCGCTTTCGTACGCTCGAGAGTCCTCGTATTCTGGGCATATCACCGTTGACGTTCGCGTCCCGCATCGGATACTCCGTCGCGGAGCTGTCGCTGGGAGGTGCCGTGCCGCTCTCTGAGCACGAGCAGCGCATGCTCGAACAGATCGAATCGGCGTTGTACGCCGAGGATCCCAAGTTCGCTCACGCGGTTCGCTCGACCAACCCCCAGGTCCATTACAAGCGCCGGATCGTCAAGGCCGCGCTCGGCTTCGTGGTGGGCGTGGGCGCGCTGATGGCCGGTCTCGTGATCAACGAGGGCACCGTCACCATCGCGATCAGCGTGACGGGGTTCCTGCTGATGGTCGTGTGCTGCGTCTGGGCGCTGACGAGCTGGAAGCGGATGACCGGCATCGGCAACGAGCCCGCCCGGGGCGGCGGCCGCCAGCCGCGCCCCGCCAAGGCGGGCTTCATGGAGCGCATGGAGGAACGCTGGCGCCGCCGCACCGAAGGCGACTGAGCGGCGTCTGGGGGCGTCCCCCAGAGTGACTTAGGCACTAGCTTCTCAGCGACTCGTCCCGGCCGTGCGTGGGTGCTCCCACGGGGCCGGGACGAACGTGTGTCCGGCCCCGCGGGTGAAAGCCGCCCTGCTCGTGCCCCGGGAGATCAGGCCTTGCGAGCGCCGAGGCGGCCGAGGCCGTCGGCGATCGTGTCGGCCACGAGCCGTGCGTACCCGCCGCCGGCGTCGAGGTCGGGGTCGAAGATGCAGACGTCGGCGCCGATCGCGTCGGCGGCCAGCTCGCTGAGCAGCGCGGTCAGTTGCCGGGGGTCGACTCCGCCGGGGGCGGGGCTGTCGACGGCGGGCATGTGGGCCGGGTCGAGGACGTCGATGTCGACGTGCAGCCAGAAGCCGTCGAGGCCGTCGGCGGCGACGGCCTCCCGGATCTGGGCGAGCGCGCCCGGCGGGTCGCTGATCCACTGGCTTGCGGGCACCACGCCGGCCAGGACCTCCCGTACTTCGGTGAGCGCGTCGTCGTCATCGCGGCAGCCGACGTGGACGACGTCCGCCGGGGCGAAGTAGGGGGACAGGCCCTCGATGTCGGACACCGCCGCCCAGTGCAGGCCGATCGCGGCGGCGAGGTCCTCACCGGCCACACTCGCGCACTGGTCAGAGTTGCCGGGGTGGCGGAAGTCGGTGTGCCCGTCGATGTGGACGAGGCCGTAGCGGCCCCTGCGGGCGAGCGCGACTCCGGCGCCGACGAGGAGGCTGCAGTCGCCGCCGAGGACCAGTGGAGCGCGTCCCCGGTCGACGATCGCGCCGATCCGCCCGGCCAGCCGCATCGCGTGGTCGATGAGAGCGTCCTGGTTGCGTACTCGGCCCGAGCCGGGGACCAGGTCGTCGACGTACCTCCCCGCGATGACGACACCGGCGTCCTCGGCGCCGTCGCGCAGGAGCCGGGTGTGCAGCCCGGCTTCGCGCAGCGCCTCCGGCGCCTTGGCGCACCCCGGGACGCCGGACTTCTGGGGTGGACGCAGTCCGAGGTTCGTCGGAGCCGCGAGGATTGAGATCATCAGTGGGCCTCCACGGTGAGGTGCCTGGTCAACCATTCGATCGCCGGCGGGTAGCGGTACTCGGTTCCCGGTGGACTAACCGGTGAAGAACTTAGGTGGTTAGCAGTTTGCGCGTCAACCAGTGATCGGGTTTGCTGGTTATAGCGAGAGCATTGGGAGCGGGCATGCGAGAACTTCCTCCGGAGGTGCGACCCGTCGTCGACTTCCTCAACACCGTCGACGTCGAGGACGGCACCGACGTGTTCGGCGACGGTCCGGAGGCTCTGGCGGACTGGCTCGTCGAGCAGGGGCTGTGCCGCTCAAGGCCGTCCGTCACGGCGGCGGACGTCCAGGCGGCGATCGACCTCAGGCGCGGGCTGCGCAGCCTGGCGCTCGCGAACAACGGCGAACCCGTCGACGCCGAGGACGTGAAGGCCGCCCAGGAGGTCCTGGCCGCCCTCACCCTCACCTTGCGCCTTCCGGCCGATGCGGACGCGGCGAAGAACCGGCCGTACCTCGCCGCGAGCGGCGGGCCCTTCTCCGAGGCCCTGGGCCGGATCGCCGCCGCCTACTTCGCCGCTTCGGCCCGGGGCGACTGGCCGCGGGTGCGGCGCTGCCCGGCACACGACTGCGCCTGGGTCTTCTGGGACTCCTCCAGGAACGCGTCCCGGCGGTGGTGCTCGATGCGGGTGTGCGGCAACCGCGCGAAGGCGCGCGCGTTCACCGAGCGGCGAGCGGCCCGCCCCGCCTGACCCCCGCTCCTCGCGCGCCTACCTGCGGCGGAGGCGCGCCGGCAGGTCGTTCAGGCGGGTCGTCAGGTCGTTGAGGCGGGCGGTGGCGTCGAGGGCGCGGTCTCCCGCGGTGCGGAGCGCGGCGCGGGTCTGCGCCACCGTGGACGGCGGCAGCAGGCGGGCGCGCCACCGTGCCCGGCGCCCCACGGACGCGGAGAACGCCTCCCGGACGGTCCGGACGTCGGCGCGCAGCCGCTCGGGCGGCTCGTAGGAGCGGGTCCGCGAGTAGCGCGCCAGCTCCTCGGCGCGGGCGATCCGGGTCAGGGCCTGCGTGCTCGGCGCGTCCATCTCCAGCAGCTCGCCGAGCCGCCGTGCGGCCGCCCGGGGGGATTCGCTGGCCCGCCATTCCAGCCCGTGGTCGAGAGCGTCCGCGCACATCTCCTGCCATGCGGCGTGCGCCACCCCGGCCGGATCGGGCGTCCGCGTTCCCGGCTCCGCAGCGGCGACCTGACCGCGTGCCCGCGTTCGCCGCGCGGGTTCCGCCTTCCCCACCGGATCCGACGCCCCGGCCTTTCGCGCGGGCGCCGGCGGCGGGGCGGACGAGGTGGTCAGCGCCGCCCACCGGCGCCACCGGACGAGCCTGCGCAGCACCATCGGCACGGTCATCAGCAGCACGACCAGCAGGGCGCCGGCGACCCACGGCGCCGCGGAGAACCCGTCGTCGCCCTCCTCCTGCGCGCCGGTCGCGCCGGCCGGGCCCTCGTCGTTGCGGTGCCGCGGGCCGGTGGACGCGGCGGTCGAGCCCTCCTCCGGGGACGAGGAGTCCGGCGCCCGCGTGGTCTGCTCCTCCGGACTGCCGCCGGTGCTGCTCGCGGGCTGGCTGTAGACGGGGGCGAGGGCGGTGCCCTGCCCGCCCGCGCCGCTCGGCGTGGGCTCGAAGCGCACCCATCCCGAGCCCTCGAAGTACAGCTCGGGCCAGGCGTGCGCGTCGCGCGACCGCACCACCCACTCGCCGGGCTTGACCTCGCTGCCCGGCGTGTACCCCATCGCCACCCGGGACGGGATGCCGAGGATCCGCGCCATCAGCGCCATCGAGGCGGCGAACTGCTCGCAGTAGCCGCGCTTGCTGTGCAGCAGGAAGTCGACGAGGTCGCTGCCGTGCTGCGGCGCGGGCGCGGACAGGTCGTAGGTGAACCCGCCGCTCATGGTGAACCAGCGCTGCAGCCGCACCGCCTGGCCGAGCGCGGTCGCCGACCCGGCGGTGACGTCCGCGGCGAGCTTCCTGACCTGCGGCGGGACGTTCTTGGGCACCGCCGTGTAGTGCGCGACGATGTCGGGCGGGTAGGGCCCCGCGGCGGCGAGCTGCCCGGAGGTGGGCTCGGGGAGCATGCTCTTGACGGTGTAGGAGCGCCCGCTCGCCGAGTCGCGCAGTGAGTAGATCATCAGCGACTGGCCGTGCACCCGCCAGTCGCCCTTGATCGACACCTTGGTCGGGGCGTACGGCACCGGCAGGAACGTCATGTTCCTGACCTCGGGCCGCACCCGCACCTCGGTCGTCACCTCGCGCGAGGGCGCGACGGTCAGCCCCGGCGGCGGGGGGAGGGTGCGGTCGCCGCTCACCCGGTCCTTGGAACTGCTCTTCAGCGGGCTGTAGGTCCACCGGTCGCCGTCGAACCGGTCGAGGGCGTAGAGGCGCAGGTAGCCGGGGCTCTCGGGGGCGTCGCTGCGGTAGGTGAGGACGGTCGAGTCGTCCAGCCGGGTCAGTTCCCGCTTCAGGCTGACCAGCGGGTCGGGCGTCGTCACGGTCTGCGTGCCCGGACCGGAGCCGCCGCCCATGCCGAACACGCCGCGCGGGTGCAGGCCGGGCACCGCGGCCGGCAGCAGCACGGCGACGGCGACCGTGCCGGCCGCGATCCGGCGGCCGCTCGCCGCGAGCGCCGAGGCGTCGGGCCGGTGGTCGGGGTCACCGGGCGGCGGCTGCGCGCCCGCCAGCGGCACGTCCCGCGGGCTGCGGCGCGTCGCCACGATCCGCCCCCAGCCGCCGACCTGCTCTCGGGCGTCGGCCATGAGCAGGGCGAGGAAGCCGAACGCGCCGATGCCGAAGGCCGGCCAGCCGACGCCGTCCTCGCGGATCGCCGCGGGCACGCTGTACATGGCGAGCAGCGGCAGCCCGGCGGGCGCGGCGCGGCGCAGCCGCACGGCCAGCAGGTCCACCAGGACGGCGACCAGGCCGATGCCCGCGGCGGCCAGCATCGCGATGCCGGGGACGAGCGGGACGGGCGCCGCGTACCGGTTGGCCGCCCGCCAGCCCTCGTCCGCCAGTTCGCCGAGGTGCCGCACCGACTCCGGCGACGGGACGACCCCGAGCCACGCCTCGCCGCCGGCGAAGGCCATGTTGAGGTACAGCACCAGCGCCGCCAGGCCGAACAGCAGCCCGACCGGCGCGGGCGTGCGCAGGCGCCGCGACAGCAGCCCGCCGCCGGACACGGCCAGCACCGCGCCGACACCCGCCCAGAACCAGCCCGCCTTCTCGAACAGCGGGTACAGCCCGATCGAGCCGGCGAGCGTCGCCAGCCCGGCCATCACCGTCATCCGGACCCTCATGCGCCGCCCTCGTCCATGCGCTTCCCCTGCTCATGCACCTGCCGCCGCCCGTGCGCCGCGCCGCTCACGCGCTGAGCCCGAGCCCGGCGCCGCCCCTGCTCATGCGCCGCCCCTGACGAAGTCCTCGCCCGCCTTGCCCGCCTGCGCCCACGCCCCGGCCAGGTCCGCCGCGGACCGGACGGTCAGCACCCGCCAGCCGCCCGCGCGCAGCAGGCCCGCGGCCGTCCCGCCGACGGTTCCGCCGCCGGCCCCGTCGCCCGTCTCGCCGTCCTGCGGCGATCCGCCGGGGCCGCTCTCGATGAGCACCGCGACGCACGTGCCGGTACCGCGCCGGGCCGCGGAGACCACGCGGGCCTCGTCGTCCGACAGAGTTCCGAAGACCCCGACGACCAGGCCGTCGCCCTCCCGGCTCCCGCCGCGACCGCGCAGCGCGGCCAGCCCCGCCGTCAGCGAGCCGCCCTTGGACCGGCGCACCACCGCCAGCGCGTCGAGCAGCAGCCCCTCGAACGCGCCCTCGGACGGCCCCGCCGGAAGCACCTCGCCGCCGTCGGTCACGTACCGCAGGCTCATCCCCGTGCGGACGAGGTGGACGCCGATCGACGCGGTCGCCGAGACGGCCTGCTCGAACGAGCCGCTCGGCCCGTCGCCCCAGTGCGCGGAGCGGCGGGTGTCGAGGAACAGCGTGCCGCTGCTCTGGAAGTGCTGCTCCTCGCGGCGCACCATCAGCTCCCCGTGCCGGGCGGTGGACCGCCAGTGCACGCGGCGCAGGTCGTCGCCGTGCCGGTACTCGCGCGGGGCGACGTCGTCCTCGCCCGCCGCGGAGACCGCGCGGGCCACGCTGTCGCCGCCGCCCGTCCACGCGCCCGACAGCCGGCCCGGCGGCAGCGGCACGATCGCCGGCGTCACCGTGAGCGTGTCGGACAGGCTGAACGAGCGGACCAGCTCCACCATCCCGAACGGGTCGGCGAGCCGGACGGTCAGCGGCCCCACCCGGAAGCGCCCGCGCACGTCCGAGCGGATCCGGTAGCCGAGCTCACGGAACGCCTGCGGCTCGATCCGCTCCAGCACGAACCGCGCCCGCCCGCCGAGCGCGTAGGGCACCCGGTCCTCCACCATCAGCAGCCCGCTCGGCAGCCGCGACACGTTCTCCAGCCGCAGGTCGACGCGGGACTCGTGGCCGACCGGCAGCCGCGCGGGCTCCAGCCGCCGCGCGCACGCCAGCCGGTAGCGCGTCCGCGCCACCGCGATCGTGCACAGCAGCGGCAGCGCCAGGACGAGCACCCCGGCGCGCAGCAGGTCGCGCTCGCCCAGCGCGACCGCGCAGGCGATCGCGGTCGCCCCCGCGGCCACGAACGACCGCCCGCGAGTGGTGAGGCCGGCCAGCGCCCGTCGCACCGGTCACCTGCCGGGGGAGGGCACCGGCAGCCGCTTCACCAGGTCGGCGACCACCTGCTCGGGACGGCGGCGCTCGACCTGCGCCTCGGCGGTCGGCAGCAGCCGGTGCGCGAGGACGGGGACGGCGAGGTCCTGGATGTCGTCGGGGACGACGTAGTCGCGGTCGTCGAGCGCGGCGTACGCCCGCGCGGCCCGCACCAGGTGGAGGGTGGCCCGCGGGGAGGCGCCGAGCCGCAGCTCCGGATGCCTGCGGGTGGCGGAGACGAGGTCGATCGCGTACTGCCGCACCGCCGGCGCGACGTGCTGGCCCCGCACCACCTCGATCAGGTCGCGGACGTCGGCGGCGTGCGCGACCGGGGTGAGCCGGTCGAGCGGCGAAGTCTCGCCGTGCGTGTCGAGCATCTCCAACTCGGCCGCCGGGTCGGGGTAGCCCATCGAGATGCGGGCGGTGAACCGGTCGCGCTGCGCCTCCGGCAGGGGATAGGTCCCCTCCATCTCCACGGGGTTCTGCGTGGAGATCACCATGAACGGGGGCTCCAGCTCGTAGGTCGTGCCGTCGACCGTGACCTGGCGCTCCTCCATGCACTCCAGCAGCGCGGACTGCGTCTTCGGGGACGCCCGGTTGATCTCGTCGCCGACCACGATGTTGGCGAACACCGGGCCCGGCTTGAACTCGAACTCGCGCCGTTCCTGGTTGTAGGCGCTGACCCCGGTGATGTCGCTGGGCAGCAGGTCGGGCGTGAACTGCACGCGCCGCACCGAGCAGTCGATCGAGCGCGCGAGCGCCTTGGCGAGCATCGTCTTGCCGACCCCGGGCACGTCCTCGATGAGCAGGTGCCCCTCGGCCAGCAGCACCGTCAGCGCGAGCCGCACCGCCGAGGGCTTGCCCTCGATCACCGACTCCACGGCGTCCCGGATCTTGTTCGCGACCTGGGCGAGCCCGTCGAGCCCGCCTCCCGCCGCGTCGCGACCGCCGCCGCGCCGGGCAGGGCGGGATGCCGGTGGGTCGGTCTCCATGAACGACTCGCCGTGCGTGCCTACTGCCACCAAACCCTCCTCAGCCGTTCCAAACGACAGTACGTCGTCGGAACGCCCACTGCGATGTTCATGTGGAACGCGAGCCAATTGTGCTCTACGTGGACGGCGGCAAACGACGCGCGCAACGCACCACTTCACTCCACCCCGCCCCTCCGAACCCTCTCGCGCCCCCGCGCGAGAGGGTTCGGACCGTCCCGCGCCGCGGCGGCGCGCGCAGGGGGCGCCGCTGGGCCCCACTCCACACCACCCTCGTTGACCTGCAGTTTCGTCGCGAAGAACGGCGCGTGGACGGCGTTTTTCTTGTTGACGGTGGGGAAGAGTGGAGTAGAGTGGGGCGCCGTGGGGGGCAGTAGCGCCCCATGCGGCGCGGGAGGTGGGGCCGGTGTTTCTCGGCACTCACTCGCCGCGCCTCGACGACAAGGGACGACTGTTCCTGCCGGCGAAGTACCGCGAGGAGCTGTCGGGGGGATTGGTGATCACGAAGGGCCAGGAACGCTGCCTGTACGTCTTCCCCATGGCGGAGTTCCAGCGGATAACCGAGGCTCTGCGTGCCGCGCCGGTCACCGAGAAGGCGGTCCGGAGCTACAGCCGGGTCTTCTTCGCCAGCGCCTCCGACGAGGTCCCCGACAAGCAGGGCCGCGTCACGATTCCGCCGCCGCTGCGCAAGTACGCGGGGCTCACCCGCGACTGCACGGTCATCGGGGCCAACACGCGTCTGGAGATCTGGGACACCCAGGCCTGGGAGACCTACCTGGAGCAGGAGGAGCAAACCTTCTCCGACGTCTCGGAGGAGGTGTTGCCAGGGATTCTCTGACATGCGACTCGTCGGTCCGATGACCGGCACTGGCCCACGTTCGGCCAGGTCTCCAGCCGCTCTCCAGCCAGCTGGCGCAGCTTCCCCGGTGCCAGACGGCGACCCCCCGCGGGCAACGCGGTGATCTTCCTCTAGGGCAGCGGATGGGGACCTGGCCGGGCGAGGCCGCCGCCGGGGGCGCGGAACGGTCCGGTCCGGCGATGCCACACAGTCCGCGAGCGAGGTGGCAGTACAGGGGGTGAAGCATGGACGCGCACAGGGGCACGGGGGGCCGCGAGGACTCCGGGAACCACGACGGTGACGACCGCCTTGCGGGGAACAGCGCCGCGGGGAACCACAGCGTGGGGAACGACGCGGCGGGAAACGGCGCCGCCGGAAATGACGCCGCCGGAAACGGCCCGGCTGGGAATGGTGCGGCGGGAAAGGCCGCCCCTGGAAAAGACGCCGCGGGGAATGACGCGGCGGAGAACGACGCGGCGCAGGACCGGGGGGCCGACAGCGGCCACGTGCCGGTCATGCTCGACCGCGTCCTCGAACTTCTCGTCCCCGCAGCCGAGGCCGTCGCCGGCCGCGCCCCCGTCTACCTCGACGCCACGCTCGGCATGGGCGGCCACGCCGAGGCGATGCTGCGCGCCGTCCCGTCGCTGCGCCTCATCGGCCTCGACCGCGACACCACGGCGCTGGAGCGGTCCGCGCGCAGGCTCGCCCCGTTCGGCGACCGCGTGGCGCTGGAGCACGCCGTCTACGACGAGATCCCCGCGGTGCTGCGACGGCTCGGAGTCCCGGCAGTCGACGCCGTCCTGTTCGACCTCGGCGTGTCCTCCCCGCAGCTCGACGAGGCCGACCGCGGCTTCGCCTACTCCTACGACGCCCCCCTCGACATGCGGATGGACCGCACCCAGAGCCTCACCGCGGCGGAGGTCGTCAACGGCTACCCGCCCGCCGAGCTCGCCCGCATCCTGCGCGAGTACGGCGAGGAGCGGTTCGCCCAGCGCATCGCCGCCGCGATCGTCCGGGAGCGCGAGCGCGCCCCGCTGGAGTCGACCCGGCGCCTCGCCGACCTGGTGCGCACCTCCATCCCCGCCGCGACCCGCCGCACCGGCGGCAACCCCGCCAAGCGCACCTTCCAGGCGCTGCGCATCGAGGTGAACGGCGAGCTCGACACCTGGCGCCGGGCGCTGCCCGCCGCCCTGGACGCGCTCCCGGTCGGCGGCCGGGTCGTCGTCCTGTCCTACCACTCGCTCGAGGACCGCATCACCAAGCAGGTCCTCGCCGCCCAGGCGGCCGACACCACCCCGCCGGACCTGCCGGTCCCGCTGCCCGAGCACGAGCCGAGGTTCCGGCTCCTGACGCGCGGGGCGGAACTGGCGTCCGACGAGGAGACAACGACCAACCCACGGGCCGGATCGGTGCGGATGCGCGCCGCGGAGCGGGTCCGGGAGGCGACATGACCACGACGAGCAGGCGGCCGCCGACCAGGGCGCCGAAGAAGAGGGCCGCGGACCGCCTGGACGGCGCCGCCGTCCCGGCCGCGCCCGCGCCCGCCAAGGGCTCGCGCGCCGGCGCGTCGCCGCGGAACCCGTCGAACGGCGGGGCCGCCGGTGCCGCGGCCGCGAAGCCGGCGAAGCCCGCACCCGCCGGCGCGACGGCGGTGAAGACGCGGACGAAGACCGCGCCCGCGAAGAGCACCAAGGCCGCCAAGACCAAGGTCGCGAAGAGCGCGGACGTCGCGCGGAGCACGAGCACGGCCGCGTCGCGTCGCTCCGGGCAGGCCGCGCCGCGCGCGCCGTTCGTCCTGCTCATCGTCGGGCTGCTCGGCGGCGCGCTGGTCAGCCTGCTGCTGCTCAACACCGTCCTCGCCAAGGACGCGTTCACGCTGACGCGGCTCCAGCAGAGCAACAAGCAGCTGGAGCAGCAGCGCCAGGCCTACGAGGAGGAGATCGCCCGCGAGGGCTCCCCGCAGCAGCTGTCGAACAAGGCCGAGGGCCTCGGCATGAAGCAGGGCGAGAACCCGGCCTTCTTCTCCACCGAGCCCGGCGGGCCCGGCGGCACGATCCGCCCCGTCCCGCAGGCGGCCGCGGCGTCGGCCGGCGCGGCCGGGGTCCTCGGCGTGCCCGGCACCGTGGTGCCCGGCGACGGCGCGGCGCCTCCCAAGACCACGGGAACCCGCAACGGCCACGGAACGCGGGCCGGGAACGGAACGCGGACCGGGAACGGGGCGCGCACCGGGCACGGGGCGCCGTGAGCGGGCGCGGCGACGGCGGGGAGCGGGTGGCGCGGTGACGAAGGGCCCGGGACGCGGCAGCGGCGGGCCGCCCCCCGGCCGCGGGCGCGGCCCGGACGGGCGCGGCCCCCGCGGCGCGGCCGGGCGCGACGACAAGAGCGGCCCGGGCGCGGCGCGCGCGTCCGGGCGTCAGACCGGGAGCACGCCGCGCCCGCCCTCGGGACGGGCGGACGGCTCGGGGCGGCCGGGCGCGAAGGGCGGCGGCGCCCGCCGTCCCGCGCGCAGCGGCATGGTCCCCGGCCCCCGCAAGGAGACCCCGCGCAAGGAGACCGCTCGCAAGGAACCCGCGCGTAAGGAGAAGGGGAGCGAGCGGACGGCCGGGGCCGCGACGTCCACCAAGCGCCCCGCACGGAAGAAGACGCCCGCCAGGGGAGCGGCCGGGGAGGGCCGCGCGGCCCGCACGACCCGCAGCCCCCAGGGCGCGCGGCCGAAGAGCGACGGCCCCCGCGGCCCGCGCCCCGGCGGCGGCTCCGGACGGCGCCCGCCGCCCGGCCGCCCGCCGCGGCCCCGGGTGCCGTTCCACCGGCGCGACCCGCTCAAGCGGCTCAACGTCGGGCTCCTCGTCGTCGCCTTCGTGCTGTCGCTGTTCGCCGGGCGGCTCGTCCAGCTCCAGACGATCGAGTCGGACGAGTACACCCAGCAGGCGATGCTCCAGCGGATGCGGGAGATCACGCTGCCCGCCGTCCGCGGCGACATCACCGACGCGCAGGGCAACCCGCTCGCCATGACGGTGGAGGCCCGCGCGATCTTCGCGGACCCCTCCCTCATCAAGCCGGAGAAGCGGCAGCCGATCGTCAACGCGCTGGCCCCGACGCTCGGGCTCAACCCCGCGACGCTGCTGAAGCAGATCAGCAAGCCCGACACCAGGTTCGTGTACCTCGCGCATGGGGTCCGCCCCGACCAGGCGCGGCTGGTCAGCTCGTGGAACTTCCTCGGCATCGGCACTTTGCCGGAATACCGCCGGGAATATCCCAACGATTCGCTGGCCGCCGGCGTCATAGGTTTCGTGAACGACACGGGGCGGGGGGCCGCCGGACTGGAGAGCTCGCTGAACGACGTGCTCGCCGGCAAGGCGGGCTGGCAGCGGGTGGAGATCAGCCCCGAGGGCCAGCACATCCCCATGGGCGAGGACCAGAAGCGCCCGTCGGTGCCGGGCCGCGGGGTCCGCCTGACGCTGCAGCGCGACCTGCAGTTCAAGGCGCAGCAGGCGATCGAGCAGCAGGTCAGGGCGACCCGGGCCAAGAGCGGCACCGTGATCGTCATGGACCCGCGCACCGGCCGGCTCCTGGCGATGGCGTCCGCGCCCGGTTTCGACCCGAACGACTACGCCGACTCCGACCGGTCCCGCTGGGGCAGCCCCCTGGTGCAGGACGCCTACGAGCCGGGCAGCACCGGCAAGGTCGTCACCGCCGCGGCCGTCATGGAGCACGGCGGCGTCACCCCGAAGACGCCCTACACCGTCCCCGACAGGATCAAGAAGTGGGACGTGGTGTTCCACGACTCGCACGACCACGCGCCGGAGCCGCTCACGTTCGCCGGCGTGCTCGCCAAGTCCAGCAACGTCGGCACCATCATGGCGAGCGAGAGCATCAGCGAGGAGCAGCTCTACCAGACGCTGCGCGACTTCGGCTTCGGGCAGCGGACCGGCCTGCCCCTCCCGGGTGAGACGGCCGGCCAACTGGAGCCGCCGGCCAAGTGGTCGGGCACCGACCGGTACCCGATCGCGTTCGGCCAGACGGTCTCGGTGAACGCGGTGCAGATGGCGAGCGTCTACTCGACGATCGCCAACGGCGGCGTCCGCGTCGCGCCCACCCTCGTCGCGGGCACCGTGGGGGAGCACGACAAGTTCACCCCCGCGCCCGCGCCGGAGCGCAGGCAGGTCATCAGCGCGAAGACGGCCCGGCAGATCAGCGACATGCTGGAGGGCGTCACCACGAACGAGGGCACCGCCCCCAAGGCGCAGATCAAGGGCTACCGCGTCGCGGGCAAGACCGGCACCGCCGAGAACGTCAACCCGCGCTGCGGCTGCTACGACGGCGGCGGCTACACCGCCTCGTTCGCCGGGTTCGCGCCCGCGGACGACCCGCGGCTGGTCGTGCAGGTCGTCCTGCGGGACCCGAAGCGGGGGAGCCACTATGGTGGCGATGCGGCGGCACCGGTCTTCAAGGACGTGATGAGCTTCGCGCTTCAGTCCGAGAAGATCCCGCCGACGGGGAGCAGGCCGCCGATCATCGAGATCCGCGCCCGAGACTGATCGCAGCGAGTACCCTCCTCGCCTGTGAGTCCACCACCCGTGTCCCACCAGTCCCGAACCGTCCGCAACGAAAGAAACGCCATGCGTCCCACCACCAACCCGGCTCGTCCGCTGAGCGGACTCGCGGCGCTTCTCGGAATCGGACAGGACGGGCCGGACGGACGGGGCGGCGGGAGCCCCTGGGACGGCGTCTCCGCCACGGGCATCACGCACGACTCGCGCGCCGTCATGCCGGGCGACATCTACGCGGCCCTGCCCGGCGCCCGCGCCCACGGCGCCCAGTTCTCCGCCCAGGCCGCGGACGCCGGCGCCGTGGCGATCCTCACCGACCCCGACGGGTACGACCGGGCCGCGGCGACGGGCCTGCCCGTCCTGGTGACCCCCGACGTCCGGGCCCGGCTGGGCGACGCGGCGTCCTGGGTGTACGGCGAGCCGGGCCGCGACATCACCCTCATCGGCGTGACCGGCACCAGCGGCAAGACCACCACGGTGTTCCTGCTCGACGCGGGCCTGCGCGCCGCCGGGATCGAGACGGGCCTCGTCGGCGGCGTCGAGATCCGGGTGGGCGGCGACCGGGTGCCGAGCGCGCTCACCACGCCGGAGGCGACCGACCTGCACGCGCTGCTGGCGATGATGCGCGAGCGCGGCGTCGGCGCCGCGGCGATGGAGGTGTCCAGCCACGCGCTCGTGCAGGGCCGGGTAGGCGGCGCCCGCTACGAGGTGGCGGTGTTCACGAACCTGTCCCAGGACCACCTCGACTACCACCCGACCATGCAGGACTACTTCCTCGCGAAGGCGCGGCTGTTCACGCCCGAGTACTCGCGGATCGGCGTGATCAACCTCGACGACCACTACGGCCGCGAGCTGCTGGAGATCACCACGGTGCCCGCGACGACGTTCTCCCCGTCGGGGGACCCGGCGGCCGACTGGCGGGCCGAGGACGTGCGCGTCGGCGCCGACGGCAGCGTGTTCCGCGTCGTCGGGCCCCTCGGCATCGAGGCCGACGCCGAGGTGCGGCTCGCCGGGCCGTTCAACGTCGCCAACGCCCTCGCCGCGATCGTGGCGCTGGTCGAGGCGGGCATCCCGCTGCAGGCGGCGGTCCGGGGGGTCGCGTCCCTGCCCGGCGTCCCCGGGCGGCTGGAGCGGGTCGACGAGGGCCAGGACTTCGTGACCCTGGTCGACTACTCGCACAAGCCGGGCGCGGTCGAGGCGGTCCTGAACGCGCTGCGGCCCGTCACCGAGGGCGACCTCACGGTGGTGCTCGGGTGCGGCGGCGACCGCGACCGCGGCAAGCGCCCGCTCATGGGCGAGGCCGCCGCGCGGCTGGCCGACATGGCGTATTTCACCAACGACAACCCGAGGTCGGAAGATCCACTCGCGATCCTTGCCGCTATGGTCGAGGGCGGGCTCAAGGTGCCGCAGCCGGAGCGCGCGCACATCGTCGTGGAGCCCGACCGCGCCGCCGCGATCGACCTGGCCGTCGGCCGCGCCCGCCGCGGCGACGTGGTGGTCGTCGCGGGCAAGGGCCACGAGCAGGGCCAGAACGTGGCGGGCGAGGTGCATCCGTTCGACGACCGCGAGGTCGTCCGCGCCGCGCTCCGGCGCCATGCAGACGCGCTCAGGCGCCCTGCACAAGGAATAAGAGGGGACGGGACGCAGGCGTGATCCCACTTCCGCTGTCGACGATCGCGGAGATCACGGGAGGGACCCGGCACGGGCCGCCGGACCCGGAGGGGAGCGGCCCCGCGGGGAACGGTCCCGCGGGGGGCGATCCCGTGGTGACCGGTCCCGTGGTGATCGACTCCCGCGCGGTGGAGCCCGGGGCGCTGTTCGCGGCGCTGAAGGGCGAGCACGTGGACGGCCACGACTACGCCGCCGGGGCCCTCGCGGCCGGGGCGGCGGGCGTGCTCGCCCAGCGCCCGGTGGACGGCGCGTGCGTGGTCGTCGACGACGTCCAGGAGGCGCTCGGACGGCTCGCCAGGGGCGTCCTGGAGCGGCTGCCCGACGTGACCGTCGTCGCGGTCACCGGCTCGGCCGGCAAGACCTCCACCAAGGACCTCATCGGGCAGGTGCTGAGCGGCGCGGGCCCGACGGTCTACCCGCCCGGCTCGTTCAACAACGAGATCGGGCTGCCGCTCACCGTGCTGCGCGCCGACGCCGAGACCCGCCACCTCGTCCTGGAGATGGGCGCCCGCCGCATCGGCCACATCGCCTACCTGACCGGGATCGCGCGTCCGGACGTCGGCGTCGTGCTGAACGTCGGCACCGCGCACGTGGGCGAGTTCGGCAGCCGGGAGAACATCGCCCAGGCCAAGGGCGAGATCGTGGAGGCGGTGCCGGAGGGCGGGACCGCCGTCCTCAACGCCGACGACCCGCTGGTCAGCGCGATGGCGTCCCGCACCCGGGGCGAGGTCGTCACGTTCGGCCGCTCGCCGGGCGCCGCGGTCCGCGCCGAGGACGAGGCGCTCGACGACCAGGGCCGGGCGAGCTTCACCCTCGTCACGCCGGAGGGCTCGGCGCCGGTCGCGCTGCGCCTGCACGGCGCGCACGCCGTCCCGAACGCGCTGGCCGCGGCCGCCGCCGCGCGCGCGGCCGGGCTCGGTACCGGGGCGGTCGCCGAGGCGCTGTCGGCGGCCGTGCCGGTCAGCCGGTGGCGGATGGAGGTCACCGAGCGGGCCGACGGGGTGACCGTGGTGAACGACGCCTACAACGCCAACCCCGACTCGACCCGCGCCGCGATCGACGTGCTGGTCCATCTGGCCCGGGGCCGCCGCGCCTACGCGGTCCTGGGCGAGATGGCCGAACTTGGTGACTCGTCCATGGCGGAACATGCCAGGATCGGGCAGCATGTCGCGCGCAGCGGGATCGCCGGGCTCGTGGTGGTCGGCGCGAACGCGGCGGCGATGGCCGAAGGGGCCGGGCAGGTGGCGTCATGGACGGGAGAGTGCGTACAGGTGGATGACGTCGGCGCGGCGGTGACCGTGCTCAGGGAGCGGCTCGCGCCGCGGGACGTCGTGCTGGTGAAGGGCTCCCGCGTGGCCGGCCTGGAACGGGTGGCCGAGGCGATCCTCGCGGAGGACGGCCGATGACCAACATCATCATCGCCGCGGGGATCGCGCTGGTCTTCGTGATGGTCGGCACGCCGGTGTGGATCCGCATCGTCAACCGGCTCGGCTACGGCCAGATGATCCGCGACGAGGGCCCCGAGGCCCATCTGAACAAGCGCGGCACCCCCACCATGGGCGGGACGGTCTTCATCGTCGGCTCGCTCGTCGGCTACGCGGCCGCGCACCTGTTCACCGGGGAGGCGCCCACCATCTCGGGCCTCCTCGTGCTGTTCCTGATGACGGGCCTCGGCCTCGTCGGGTTCGTGGACGACTACATCAAGGTGTTCAAGCAGCGCAGCCTCGGCCTGCGCAGCGGCGCCAAGATGATCGGCATCGTCCTCGTCGGCGTCGTGTTCGCCGTCGCGTCGCTGAACTTCCCCAACGGCTACGACGTCACCCCCGCCGACCCCCACCTGTCCTTCCTGCGCGACTTCGGCCCCTCGATCGGCCCGTACCTGTTCGTGGTGTGGGCGCTGCTGCTCATCGCGGCCATGTCCAACGGCGTGAACCTCACCGACGGCCTGGACGGCCTCGCGGCGGGCCCGGCCGGCATGGTGCTGGCCGCCTACGTCATCATCGGCAACTGGCAGCTGCGCAACAGCTGCGCCGCCGCCCTGGCCCCCAACTGCTACAGCGTCCGCGACCCCCTCGACCTCGCGGTGGTCGCCGCGGCCGTGCTCGGCGGCGTGTTCGGGTTCCTGTGGTGGAACGCCCCGCCCGCGAAGATCTTCATGGGCGACACCGGCTCGCTGGCCCTCGGCGGCGTGCTGGTCGGCTTGGCGATCCTCACCCGCACCCAGCTGCTCCTGGCCATCCTGTGCGGGCTGATCGTGATGATCACGCTGTCGGTGATCATCCAGGTCGGCGGTTTCAAGATGACCGGGAAACGCGTGTTCAAGATGGCGCCGCTGCAGCACCACTTCGAGCTGTCCGGCTGGGCCGAGACCACCATCGTCGTGCGCTTCTGGCTGATGTCCGCGACGTTCGTCGCGATCGGCATCGGCCTGTTCTACCTGGAATGGATGCCGAAGAAGTGACCGAGCGCTCCTGGGACGGCCGGCTCGGGGACGGCCTGAGCGTGTGCGTGGCCGGGCTCGGCGTGTCCGGCCGCGCCGCCGCCCGCGTCCTGGCCGCGCGCGGCGCCCGCGTCACCATCGTGGACGCCCGCGACGGCGAGGAGCAGCGCGGGCACGCCGCCGAGCTGGAGGCGTCCGGGGTGGCGGTCCGGCTCGGCGACGGCGAGTCCCTCCCGGCGGGCACCGGCCTCGTCGTGACCTCGCCGGGCTGGCGGCCGGACGCGCCGCTGCTCGCCGCGGCCGCCGCGGCCGGGATCGAGATCATCGGCGAGGTGGAGCTGGCGTGGCGGCTGCGGCCGGAAGGCGCGGCGCCCTGGCTCGCCATCACCGGGACGGACGGCAAGACCACCGTCGTGCGCATGCTGGCCTGCATGCTCACCGCCGCAGGGCACAAGGCGCTCGCGGTCGGGAATGTTGGCACGCCCATCGTCGAGGCGGTCACAGGTCTTGCCGGGGGGTCTGGGGGGTCGCCCCCCCAGAAGGAACATGAGGCTCATGATGTGCTGGCGGTGGAGCTTTCGAGCTACCAGCTGCACTGGTCGAGCTCCGTCGCCCCCTACGCGTCCGCGGTGCTGAACGTCGCGCCCGACCACCTCGACTGGCACGGCTCCATGGACGCCTACGTCGGCGCCAAGGCCAAGATCTTCGCGCCGGGCTGCGTCGCCGTCTACAACGCCGACGACGACACCTCCGCCGCCCTCGCCGAGCGCGCCGAGGGCGTCGCCAGGCGGGTCGGCTTCACCCTCCAGGTGCCGCGCCCCGGCGAGCTCGGCGTCGTGGAGGAGCTGCTGGTCGACCGGGCCTTCACCGGCGACCCCGCGAGCCAGGCCGCCGAGCTGGCCGCGCTCGGCGACGTGCGGCCGTTCGCCCCGCACAACGTCGCCAACGCCCTCGCCGCCGCCGGGCTGGCCCGCGCGTTCGGGGTGCCGCCCGAGGCCGTCCGCGAGGGGCTGCGGGCGTTCGTCCCCGACCCGCACCGCATCCAGCACGTCGCCGACATCGCGGGCGTCGCCTACGTCAACGACTCCAAGGCGACCCAGCCGCACGCGGCCGCCGCGTCCCTCGCCGCCTACGAGAGCGTCGTGTGGATCGCCGGCGGCCTCCTCAAGGGCCTGGACGTCGACGACCTGGTGCGTTCGTGCGCCGGGCGGCTGCGCGGCGCCGTGCTGATGGGACGCGACCGGCACCGGATCGCCGAGGCACTCGCGCGACACGCCCCGGATGTCCCTGTCGTGGACGTCCCCGACACCGACACTGGGGCCATGGACCGCGTCGTCGCCCACGCCTCCGGCCTCGCCCGCCCCGGGGACACCGTGCTGCTCGCGCCCGTCGGGGCGTCCTTCGACATGTTCGCCAACTATCCCGCCCGCGGGGACGCCTTCATCGCGGCGGTCGAGCGCCTCTCCAAGGACGCCGGGTAACGATGACCACCGCGGCCGAGGAGGACGGAACCGCCCGGCGTCCGGGGCCACGGGAGCAGGTGGTCGCCGCGGTCGGGCTGCTCGACCGGCCCCTCACCTCCTACTACCTGGTGCTGGGCTGCTCGGTGATGCTGCTCGCGCTCGGCCTGACGATGGTGCTGTCGGCCTCCAGCGTGAAGCAGCTCCAGGCGACCGGCTCGGCGTACACGCTGTTCCAGAAGCAGGCCATGTGGGTCGCGATCGGGCTGCCCGGCATGTGGGTGGCGTCCCGGCTGCCGGTGAAGACGTTCCGCGCGCTGGCCTACCCGCTGCTGCTGCTGTCGGTCGTCGCCCTCGCGATGGTGCTGATCCCCGGGCTCGGGCGCAGCGCGGGCGGCGCGACCCGGTGGGTCGCCCTCGGCCCGGTGCAGATCCAGCCGTCGGAGCTCGCCAAGCTCGGTCTGGTGCTGTGGGGCGCCGACCTGCTGGCCCGCAAGGACCGGCTCGGCCAGCTCACCGAGTGGCGGCCCCTGCTGGTGCCGCTGATGCCGGGCGCCGGGGTGCTCGTCCTGCTGGTGATGCTGGGCAGCGACCTCGGCACCACCCTGGTGCTCCTGACGATCTTCCTGGCGCTGCTGTGGGCCGTCGGCGCGCCCGGGCGGCTGTTCGTCGGCATCGCGGGGCTCGTGGCCCTGCTCGTGTCGATCCTCGTCGTCGTCGAGCCGTACCGGATGCAGCGGCTCACCGGGTTCCTCGACCCGTCCGGCAACCAGCTCACCACCAACTACCAGGGCACGCAGGGGCTGTTCGCGCTCGCCTCGGGCGGCGTGTTCGGCACGGGCCTCGGTGAGGGCCGCGCCAAGTGGGACTACCTCCCGCACGCCGAGACCGACTTCATCTTCGCGATCGTGGGGGAGGAGTTCGGCCTGGTCGGCACCCTCGTGGTCCTCGGCCTGTTCGGCCTGCTCGCCTACGCCGGCCTGCGGATCGCCAAGCGGGTCAAGGACCCGTTCACCCGGCTCGCCGCCGCGGGGGCCACGGCGTGGCTGGTGGTCCAGGCGATCGTGAACATCGGCGCCGTCATCCGCGTCCTGCCCATCACGGGGATCCCGCTCCCGCTGGTGTCCTACGGGGGTTCGGCGCTCATTCCGACCCTCTTCGCGCTCGGCATGCTGCTCGCGTTCGCCAAGCGCGAGCCCGGCGCGCGGCAAGCACTCTCCGCACGGGGTCCCGGACCGGTCGTGAGGGCTCTAAGCTGGCTGGGTCTGGCACGGCGTTGAAATCCCCCTTTCACCACACGCTGAGGAGTTGTCAACGGACATGAGGGTTGTCCTGGCCGGCGGCGGCACCGCCGGACACATCGAGCCCGCCCTGGCGCTCGCCGACGCGTTGCGCCGCAACGACCCGAACACCGGGATCGTCTGCCTCGGGACCGAGCGGGGCCTGGAGACCCGTCTCGTCCCGCAGCGGGGCTACGAGCTCGCCCTGATCCCGCCGGTGCCGCTGCCGCGGACGCTGACCCCGCAGCTGCTGTCGGTGCCCGGGCGGCTGCGCGGGGCGATCAACGCGGCCGCCTCCGTCCTCGACCAGGCCCAGGCCGACATCCTGGTCGGCTTCGGCGGCTACGTCGCCACCCCGGGCTACCTCGCGGCGCGCAAGCGCAAGGTCCCGATCATCGTGCACGAGGCCAACCCGAAGCCCGGCCTGGCCAACAAGCTCGGCGCCCGCTTCACCGAGCACGTCGCGGTATCGCACGCCGACTCGCCGCTGCCGAACGCCCGGTTCGTCGGGATCCCGCTGCGCCGGGAGATCGCGACGCTGGACCGGCTCGCGATGGGCGACAAGGCCCGCTCCTACTTCGGGCTGCTCCCCGACCTGCCCACGCTGCTGATCTTCGGCGGCTCGCAGGGCGCCCGCTCGCTGAACCAGGCCGCCGTGGCCGCCGCGCCGTACTTCCGGCAGGCGGGCATCCAGGTGCTGCACATCGTCGGGCCGAAGAACACCGAGGAGCCCGAGCCCGCGGCCGGCGGCCCGGAGTACGTCACGATCCCCTACTGCGACCGGATGGACCTCGCCTACGCCGCCGCCGACATGGCGATGTGCCGGGCGGGCGCGATGACCTGCGCCGAGCTGGCCGCGGTCGCGCTGCCCGCGGTGTACGTCCCGCTCCCGATCGGCAACGGCGAGCAGCGGCTGAACGCCGAGCCGATCGTCGCGGCCGGCGGCGGCATGCTGGTCGACAACGCCGAGCTGTCGCCGGACTGGATCGCGCGGAACCTCCTGCCGGTGCTGGCCGACCCGGCCCGCGTCGCGCACATGTCGGAGGCCGCCGGCCGGATGGGCCGCCGCGACGCCGACGTCGCGCTCGCCCAGATGGTCTACGAGGTGGTCCGCTCCGCGGGCGCCGCCCGATGAGCCTGATCGACCCGGGGGAGGTGGTCCCGGCCGCAGAGCTCGGCCGGGTCCACTTCATCGCGATCGGGGGCGCCGGGATGTCCGGCGTCGCGCGCATCATGCTGCGGCGCGGCATCGCCGTGTCCGGCAGCGACGCCCGCGACTCCGAGCTGCTCGCGCAGCTCGGCGACCTCGGAGCCAAGGTCTTCGTGGGGCACGACGCCGCGCACGTGGGCGACGCCGACACCGTCGTGGTCTCCACGGCGATCCGCGAGACCAACCCCGAGCTGGTCGCCGCCCGCGAGCGGGGCCTGCGCGTCCTGCACCGCTCGGCCGCGCTCGCCTCGCTGATGGCGGGCCGCCGGGCGGTCGCGGTCGCCGGCACGCACGGCAAGACCACCACCACATCGATGCTGACGGTGGCGCTCCAGCACGCCGGCGCCGACCCGTCCTACTGCATCGGCGGGCAGCTCGTCACCACCGGCCTCGGCGCCGACGAGGGCACCGGCGACGTGTTCGTCGCGGAGGCCGACGAGAGCGACGGCTCGTTCCTCATGTACACCCCGCGCATCGCGGTCGTCACCAACGTCGAGGCCGACCACCTCGACAACTACGGCGGCTTCGAGAAGGTCAAGGAGAACTTCGCCCGCTTCGTCGACCGGGTCGAGCCGGGCGGCACCCTCGTGGCCGGCGCCGACGACCCCGTCGCGATGGAGATGGCCGAGCTGGCGCGGGCCCGCGGCCTGACCGTGCTGACCTACGGGGAGGCTGAGGGCGCTGACCTGCGCGTGACCGGGTTCACCCCGCGCGGCCTCGGCTCCCGCTTCGAGATCGAGGGCGGCGGGGAGTTCACGCTCGGCGTGCCGGGGCGGCACAACGCGCTCAACGCCGCCGCCGTCATCGCGGTCACGCGGTCCCTCGGCCTCGACGACGCCCCGGTGCGCGACGGCCTCGCCGCGTTCGGCGGGGCGATGCGGCGCCTGGAGCGCAAGGGCGAGGCGGGCGGCGTCGAGGTCTTCGACAGCTACGCCCACCACCCGACCGAGCTGACCGCCGACCTGGACGCCACCCGCGACTACCTCGGCGAGAAGGCCGCGGCCTCGGGCGCGCGGGGCCGCATCGTCGCGGTGTTCCAGCCGCACCTGTACAGCCGCACCCGGTTCTTCGCCGCCGAGTTCGGCGCCGCGCTCGGCCTCGCCGACGTCGCGGTCGTCCTGGACGTCTACGGCGCCCGCGAGGACCCCGAGCCCGGCGTGACGGGCGCGCTGGTCGCCGACGCCGTTCCGGCCGGCACCGAGACCGTGTACGCGCCCGAGCGGGACGAGGTGCCCGGCATCGCGGCGTCGCTCGCCCGCCCCGGCGACGTCGTCATCACGCTGGGCGCCGGGGACGTGACGCAGCTCGGCCCGCTCGTCCTGGAACGCCTCGCCGGGGCGTAGGGCTTGGCGGGTGTGAGTCTTGTCGCGTCGTAGCGCGTGCCGGGGGAGGGGCGCCCGTCGTGGGACGGGGCGTGACACGCCGCCGCCCGCGCGGTCGGCCGCGGAAGCGCGGATCACTGCCAGGCTTGGGTCATGACCGAGGCGCAGACGGGCCGCCGCGGGTCGCCGGAGCCGGACACGGAGCCTGATACGGAACCGGTTCCGGAGACGGATGCCGCGGCGCCGGACGAGCGCGGCCGGGCGAACCGCTGGAAGGTGGTGTTCGTCACCCTTCTGGTGGTCGGAGCACTCGGCGCGGTGTCCTGGGTTCTGCTCGGATCGAGACTGCTGGTGGTGCGGCACGTGGAGGTGACGGGCACCCGGATCGCCTCCGCCGACCAGGTGGTGGCCGCGGCGGGGATCGACCTCGGCACGCCGATGGTCCGGCTCAGGACCGGCGCCGTCCAAAACCGGGTCGAGCGGCTCCGCGAGGTCGAGTCGGCGGCGATCGAGCGGCACTGGCCGGGGACGGTGCGGATCGTCGTCCGGGAGCGCCGGCCGGTGGCGGTGTTCCGCGGCGGAGGCCGCTACCACCTGCTCGACCGGCACGGGGTGGCCGTCGCCGACGAGAAGTCGCGCCCGGCGGGGCTGCCCACGCTCACGGTCGCCTCGCCCGGACCGTCCGACCAGGCCACCCTGGCCGCGCTCACCGTTCTGTCCGGCCTGCCCGAGCGCATCAGCGGCGGGCTGACCGAGGTGGAGGCCGCCGGCCCGGAGGCGGTGACCCTCTACATGAAGGGCGGCCAGACGGTGGTGTGGGGCGCGGCGGAACGGGCAGACGAGAAGATCAGGTTGCTGGACGCCGTGCGGCGGACGGCGGCCGGGCGCGCCGTCCGCACCGTCGACATCAGCTCGCCCGAGGTCCTCAAGACGCAGTGATGGGACGGGCATGCCGGGAGAGGCGGGCGGGGCGCGTGACCGGGTGGAGGCGGGCAGGTCGCGACACGCCGGGGGAGTTCGGGGGAGGTTAGTTGACCCTGGCGGTAAGGCCGCCCTACTGTCCGTATCAGTCCTCAGGTTGACATAACTGTAAGCCTCAAGTTGAGGGTGAGGGTTTACCTCACCCCATCGCACAGCTCCATTGCACAGCTCCACTACTCAGCTCGAAGACACAGCTCGGAAAACAGGTCGGGAACACCGCGGCGGCACGGTCGGCAGACCGGTCAGGGCGGTCGGAGAGAGCGGAAAGGCCCCTCGTCGTGGCAGCACCGCAGAATTACCTCGCGGTCATCAAGGTCGTCGGCATCGGCGGCGGCGGCGTCAACGCCGTCAACCGGATGATCGAAGAGGGACTCAAGGGCGTCGAGTTCATCGCGATCAACACGGACGCCCAGGCGCTGCTGATGAGTGACGCCGACGTGAAACTGGACGTGGGCCGCGAGCTCACCCGGGGCCTCGGGGCCGGAGCCAACCCCGACGTCGGCCGCAAGGCCGCCGAGGACCACCGGGAGGAGATCGAGGAGGTCCTCAAGGGCGCCGACATGGTGTTCGTCACCGCGGGTGAGGGCGGCGGCACCGGCACCGGCGGCGCGCCCGTGGTCGCCAACATCGCCCGCTCGCTCGGCGCACTGACGATCGGGGTGGTCACCCGCCCGTTCAGCTTCGAGGGCAAGCGCCGCGCCATGCAGGCCGAGGCCGGCATCGAGACGCTGCGCGACGAGGTCGACACCCTCATCGTCATCCCGAACGACCGGCTGCTGTCGATCTCCGACCGGCAGGTCAGCGTGCTGGACGCCTTCAAGGCCGCCGACCAGGTGCTGCTGTCCGGTGTCCAGGGCATCACCGACCTGATCACCACGCCGGGCCTGATCAACCTCGACTTCGCCGACGTCAAGTCCGTGATGTCCGGCGCCGGCTCGGCGCTCATGGGCATCGGCTCGGCGCGCGGCGACGACCGCTCGGTCGCCGCGGCCGAGATGGCGATCTCCAGCCCGCTGCTGGAGGCCAGCATCGACGGCGCGCACGGCGTCCTGCTGTCCATCTCCGGCGGTTCCGACCTGGGGCTCTTCGAGATCAACGAGGCGGCGCAGCTGGTGTCCAACGCGGCCGCCCCCGACGCCAACATCATCTTCGGCGCGGTCATCGACGACGCGCTCGGCGACGAGGTCCGGGTCACGGTGATCGCGGCGGGTTTCGACGAGGGGCGCCCTAGCAAGCCGGTCCCCGAACCGGAGAGCAAGCGGCTGCCCCCGCCCCCGCGTCCCGTCCCGCCGCCCGCGTCCCCGCCGAACCCGATCCCCAGCCGGGTCGGGCGGTCCGAGCCCCCGGCGCCGCAGCCGTCCGCGCAGCAGCAGTCGGTGGCGCAGGCCGCCGCCGCGCCGCCGCCTCCCGCCCCCGCGCAGCAGCGCGCCGAGGGCGACCGGGCGCAGCAGCCCGCGCGGAGCCAGGACGACCGGCCCGCCGGACGGGGCGAGCAGTCCCGGTCCGAGGGCGCGGCGTCCGGCCAGCCGGGCCCGCCGGCCGAGCGGGACGCCGGCTCGTCCGGCGGCGAGTCCGGCGGAACGCGCGCCCCCGCACCGCGCCAGCCCGCCGAGCAGCCCTCGCCCCGCGTGCACGCCGGGGAGAACGACGGCGGCCCCGCCTCCGGGCAGCGCCGCCGTCCCGTGGTGTTCGACGAGGACGACGACCTCGACGTCCCCGACTTCCTGAAGTGATCACCCCCGTCGCCCTGGGCGACGGCGTCGGCGCCGGCTTCACCGGCCGGACCGGCGGCGTGAGCGGGCCCCCCTACGACTCCCTGAACCTCGGCGGCGCGGTCGGCGACGACCCCGCCGCCGTCCTGGACAACCGGCGGCGCGCCGCCGCGGCCCTCGGCGCCGACCCCGAGCGGATCGTCTTCATGCGGCAGGTGCACGGCGCCGAGGTCGCGTTCGCCGACTCGACCGACATCCCGGACCCGGTCGACGCGGTCGTCACGACCGTCCCCGGCCTCGCCCTCGCCGTCCTCGTCGCCGACTGCGCGCCCGTCCTGGTGGCCGACGCCGCCGCCGGGGTCGTCGGCGCCGCCCACTCCGGCCGTCCCGGGACGGCCGCCGGGGTCGTCCCGGCACTGGTGAAGGCGATGTGCGAGCGCGGCGCCGACCCCGCCCGGATGACGGCGGCGATCGGGCCCGCCGCGTGCGGGCGCTGCTACGAGGTCCCCGAGTCGATGCGGGACGAGGTCGCCGCCACCGTCCCCGCCGCGTACGCCACCACGTCCAAGGGCACCCCCGGCCTCGACATCCGCGCCGGCGTCGCCGAGCAGCTCGCCTCCGCGGGCGTGGCCCGCGTGACCGCCGACCCCCGCTGCACGATCGAGGACCCGGACCTCTTCTCCTACCGCCGGGAGGGGCGCACCGGCCGCTTCGCCGGATTTGTCTGGCTCAAGGAACGCACGTGACCGACCGGGACCGCACCGCCGACGGGACGAACGCCCCCGACGGGACGAACGGGGACGCCGCCGAGCGGCGCGCCGAGATCGCCGAGGGCCTCGCCGCCGTCCGAAAGCGCATCGCCGCCGCGTGCGCCGCCGCCGGCCGGGACGAGGGCGAGATCACGCTGATCGCGGTGACCAAGACGTTCCCCGCGTCCGACGTGCGGCTGCTGGCCGGGCTGGGCGTCACCGAGGTCGGGGAGAACCGCGACCAGGAGGCCCGGCCCAAGGCCGCCGAATGCGCCGACCTCCCCCTCACATGGCACTTCGTCGGGCGGCTCCAGACCAACAAGGCGCGCGCGGTGGCCGGCTACGCCGACGTCGTGCACTCCGTCGACCGCTCCCGGCTGGTCGGCGCTCTCGCGGACGGCGCCGCCCGCACCGGCCGCACGCTCCGCTGCCTCGTGCAGGTCTCGCTGGACGAGGCGGGGAAGCGGGGCGAGGTGGGGGAGCGGGGCGGGGCCGTGCCGGGCGACGTGCCCGGGCTGGCCGACGAGGTCGCCGCCGCCCCCGGCCTGGAACTCGGCGGGGTGATGGCCGTCGCGCCCCTCGGGGCGGACCCGCTGCCGGCCTTCGCCCGGCTCGCGGAGACGGCGGAGCTGCTGAGGCGGAACCATCCGGACGCCCGGATCGTCAGTGCGGGTATGAGCGGCGATCTGGAGCAGGCGATCGCGTGCGGCGCGACACACCTGCGGATCGGTACGGCGTTGCTCGGCGGCCGACAGGCAATCGTCAGGTAATGTCCCCCCAGTGGTACCTGCCCGAACGTAGGACGCCACGACGGAACAGTCCAATGGCGGGGCCGGACGCGCCCGGCGCCGCGGCCACAGGACACGGAGGGACGTATGGCCAGCGCGATGCGCAAGATGGCGGTCTACCTCGGCCTTGTGGAGGACGACCGTTACGACGACAAGTACGGCGACTACGACGAGTACGAGGTCTACGACGAGGAGACCGACACCGGGCAGGGCCGCCGTCGCGAGGACGAATCCGGCGGTCAGCTTACCCGAGCCGAAGAGGCGGCGGACCGCGATCGCGACCATCACGCCGCGTCGACCATCGAACGACGGTCCGTGGCGCTCTACGAGTCCGGTACCACCGACCTTGCGCGTATCACTACGCTGCATCCGAGGACCTACAACGAGGCCAGGACGATCGGGGAGCACTTCCGGGAGGGCACGCCGGTGATCATGAATCTGACCGAGATGGTCGACAGCGACGCCAAGCGTCTGGTCGACTTCGCGGCAGGTCTCGTGTTCGGCCTCCATGGCAGCATCGAGCGTGTTACCAACAAGGTGTTCCTGCTGTCGCCCGTCAACGTCGAGGTGACGGCGGAGGACAAGGCCCGGATGGCAGAACGAGGGTTCTTCAACCAAAGCTGAGAGTCGCATGCGAGAGTATCCGTGAACATCGTTGGATCCGTCCTGCAGGGCGTCCTGTACCTGTACCTCCTGCTCCTGATCGGCAGGCTGATCCTGGAGGTCCTGCAGTCGTTCGCTCGGCAATGGAAGCCGACCGGGGTGGTGCTGGTGATCGCTGAGGCGACCTACACGGTCACCGATCCGCCGCTGAAGCTGCTCAGGCGCTTCATCCCGCCCATCCGGCTGGGTAGCGTTGCCCTGGACCTCAGCTTCATGGTCCTCGTCCTTGTGGTCTGGGTCCTGATCGCCATCGTCGGCTCCATATTCGGCGGAGGTTAGGTCGATCGGATACCGTCCTTCGGGGACAGACTCCAAGCGCGCCAAGGAGACGAGAACATGCCGCTGACACCCGCCGATGTGCGGAACAAGCAGTTCAGTACCACCAGGCTGAGGCCGGGGTACGACGAGGAGGAGGTGGACGCCTTCCTCGACGAGGTCGAGGCAGAGCTCGACCGCCTCATCCAGGAGAACGAGGAGCTGCGGGCCAAGCTGGCCGAGTGCCTGCGCGGCAAGGTTCCCGCCATGGCGGCTCCCATCGTGGAGCCCAAGCCGGACGTCCAGAAGATCCCCGAGCCGCCCCGCCCGGAGCCGCAGCCGCAGCCCGAGCCGGAGCCCGTCCTCGGCGGTCTCGGCAGCATGTCCCCCGCCCCCTCCGGCGAGGACAACATGGACACCGCGGCCCGCGTGCTCGCGCTCGCCCAGCAGACCGCCGACCAGGCGATCGCCGACGCCCGGCGCGAGGCCGACGAGACGCTCGGCCGCGCCCGCCGCGAGGCCGAGGAGATCCTCGGCAAGGCCCGCCGGCAGGCCGACCAGATCGTCAGCGAGGCCCGCTCCCGCGCCGAGGCCCTCGACCGCGACGCGCAGGAGCGGCACCGCCAGGTCATGGGCTCGCTCGTGCAGCAGCGCGAGGAGCTCGAGCGCGAGGTCGACAACCTGCGCGCCTTCGAGCGCGAGTACCGCAGCCGCCTGAAGGTGTACCTGGAGGGCCAGCTGCGCGACCTGGAGGCGGGCAGCACCGAGACGGGCGCGTTCGCCGCCGTCCCGGGGGCGGCGCCCTCGCAGGCGCAGCAGAACCCGCAGGTGAGTCCGCAGACGGGTCCGCAGAACGCCCTGCCGCACGCCGACAACCGCAACGGCGCCCCCGCGCCGGCGCCGGGCACGTTCCCCGCTCCCGAGCACACCCAGCAGGTGCAGCACTCGGCGACGGGCGCTTTCCACTCCGGCGGCGACAACCCGCCGCACGACAGGCGCTGACGCGGACGCCACAGGCGATAGTGTCGTTCCGATCGCCGCGCCGGGGATGGCGCGCCGCCATCCCCGCGGCGCCGGGCGGCCGTGCCCCGGGCCGGCCGCCGGCCCTCTCGCGCGGCCCGGAGCCTAGCGGTCTGAACGAGTGGGAGTGACCCTGTGATCATCCTGAGTGGCGTTCTCGTGGTGGTGGCGATCGCCCTGCTGGTAGCGGGAATCGTCGCGGGCAACGGAGACAGCGCCCAGGTCTTCGGCCTGGACGCCCTGGTGGTGATCTACATATCGATCGCCGTCAGCATCGTCTCCGCGGTGTGCCTGTCCATCGGGGTGTTCCTGCGGCGCAAGGAGCTGTTCGGCCCGGGCGCCTCGCCGGTCCCCGCCCGCCCCAGCAAGAGGGCGCAGAAGGCCAAGAAGGACAAGCGCGACAAGCAGGACAGTCGCAAGAAGGGCGCCCCTGCGGCGCCCGCACCGGCCGGCGCCGACGGCGCTCCGGAGGCCAAGCCCCCGGCCGTCCCCGCCGACGACGAGGTCGAGATCCCCGCCCCGGCCGTCGACGTCCCCGACGACGCGCTGGTGTTCGTCGTCCGCGGTCGCAAGCGCTACCACCTCGACACCTGCCGGCAGCTCGCCGGCCGGGAGACCGAGGAGCTCACCTACGCCGAGGCCAGGGAAGAGGGCTTCAGCCCCTGCACCGCCTGCATGCCCGACACCGCACTGGCGGCGCGCGCCGCGGCGTCGGCGCCCACGGCTCCCGGGGGCAAGGCGGCCGGGACCGGACCCGCGACCCGCGAGCCCGGCGCGGCGGAACGACCCGAGGGCGGCCTCGCCGGCCTGGCCAAGCCCGCCCCCAGCTCGTTCGACAAGCCCTCCTCCTTCGACAAGCCCAGTGCTTTCGACAAGCCCAGTGCTTTCGACAAGCCCAGTGCTTTCGAGAAGCCCGGCGCCTTCGACGAGCCCGGCGCTTTCGACAAGCCCGGTTCCTTCGACGAGCCCAGTGCCTTCGACGAGCCCAGTGCCTTCGACAAGCCGGGCGCGTTCGACAAGACGGCCGAGATCCCGCGTGCGGGCGAGCCCGCCGAGGGGCCCGAGGGCGAGATCGCCGACACCGAGCGCGAGGAGAGGGACGCCCCGAAGCGGGCCACGGCGGGTCCCACCCTCACCGACATGCCCGTCGCGGGCCTGTTCGGGACACGCGACACCGCCGCGGAGGCGCCCACGGCCGCGGAGAAGGCCGAACCCGCCGACGCCGGAGCCGACGACCGGCACGCCCCGGAACGGGACGCTGAGAGCGAATCGGCGGCGCCGGACGTCACCGCCGACCTCGGCGCCGCGCCGTTCGGCGGCTCCGACACCGAGGACGCGCCCGCGCCGGAGCCCGAGCCGTCCGCCACCGCCGGGCCGGACGATGCCGGCGACGACGGCCCGCTGGTCCGCATCCTGAGCGGCACCAAGCGCTACCACCGCGTCGACTGCGCCCTCATCGAGGACATCGGTGACGAGGCCGACGACCTGGAGTCCCTGTCGCGCGCGGAGGCCAAGGCCCGGGGCTGCACGCCCTGCCTGGTCTGCCAGCCCGACCGCGAGCACGCCCGCGACTGACGCCGGCGCCGCCCGGGCGGCCGGAGCCGCCCGGGTTCAGCGGCCGCGGTGCCGTTCGTCGCGCAGCTCCCGGAGGCGGTCGCGCCGCGCGTCCCGCATCTCCTCGCGCCGCTCGCGGTGCAGCCGCCGCATCTCGTCGTGGTGCTCGCGGTGCAGTTCACGGTGGTGCCGGTGCCGGTCGCGGCCGCGCTTCTCGCCCGCGGCGCGGCGCTCCACCGAGACGCCGCCGAACAGCAGCATCCCGGTCAGTCGTATGACGGGCGCGTCCGGGTCGACGGTGTCGTCCTCCGGCAGGTCGGTGCCCCCGAAGACCGCGAAGTTGGAGCCGACGACCCGCACGCCCGGCGGCACGACGACGTTCACGCCGCCGAACACGCACGTCACGTTGAGGGTCACCTCGCCCTTGCTGAGGACCGCCTGCCGGAAGTCCAGCTCCGCGCCGCCGAAGACGCAGGTGACGGTGGTGGTCGGCTCGACCAGCCAGCGGCCCTTGCGCTCGACCCCGCTGAACACCGCCACGAGGTGCGGCGACTGCGGCGGGGGCGGCGCGGGCGCCTGCTCCTTGCGCAGGTCGACCCGGGGGCCCGGTGCGTGCTGCGCGGGCAGGTCGCTGAGCACGGGCTCCAGTTCGGCGTACGTCTTGGCCTTGTAGACGACGTCGATGCGCTCGGCGTGCTCCTCCGGCGTGATGCGCCCCTCGGCCAGAGCCTCGCGCAGGCGGTCGGCGACCTCGTCGCGATCGGCGTCGGACGCGCGCATGCTCGCGGGGGAGGGCCGCGCCGGCGGCTCGGACCCGGACGGCTGCTCGGGAAGATTCACGACACCATCATCGCAAACGCGATGTGTCGCGATGAACCCCATCGCGAAACTTCTCCGCCCCCGCGAAAGTTCTCCGAACCCGCGAAAGTTCTCCGAACCCGCGAAGCTCCTCCGGCGCGGGGTGTCGGCGGGGTGGGGAGGTCTCTGCCGCGGCCGGGCCGGGTGGGCGCGGCCGCGGCAGGGGACTCACGTCCTGCGCGGGTGCTTCAGGCCTTGCGCAGGTAGTAGGTGAGGCCGAGTTCCTCGTCGCGGGTGGCGGTCAGGCCCTCGGGGCGGCCCTCGGTCACCGTGGCCGCGAGGACCTCGGCGGCGACCTCGTCGCCGTGGCCGCGCAGGGCCTCGGCGAGGTCGGTGCCGGTGGCCTCCCACCACAGGTCGATGCGGTCGGTGACCTCCAGGCCCGCGGCCTTGCGGCCCTCCTGGACGAGCCGGACGGCCTCCCGGACCAGGCCCGCGCGGCGCAGTTCGGGCGTGACCGTGAGGTCGAGCGCGACCGTCTCGCCGGAGGCGCTCTCGACGGCCCAGCCGCTGCGCGGGCGCTCGGTGACGATCACGTCGTCCGGGCCGAGCGGCACCGCGCCGAGACCCTCGGCCGCCACCTCGGCGGACCCCGCCCGCAGCGCCTGGACGAGGCCGGCCGGGTCGGCGGAGGTGATCGCCTTGGCCACCTTCGGGGTGTCCTTGGCGTACCGCTTGCCGAGCTCCCGGAAGTTGGGCTTGACCTCGTACTCGACCAGGTCGCCGCCGATCGAGGACAGCTCCTCGAAGCCCAGCACGTTCAGCTCCTCGGAGATCTGCGCGCGGAGCTGCTCGGGCAGCGCGGACCAGCCCGGGGCGCCGACGAGGGCGCGGCCGAGGGGCTGGCGGGTCCGCACGCCGCTCGCGGCCCGCGCGGAGCGGCCGAGCTCGACCAGCCGGCGGACGAGCGCCATCCGCTCGGTCAGCTCCTCGTCGAGGAGGCCCTCGTCCACGGTGGGCCAGTCGGTGAGGTGCACCGACTCCGGCGCGTCCTCGGGGCGGATGACGTCCCAGACGTGGTCGGTGATGAACGGGACGATCGGCGCCATCAGCCGGGTGAGGGTCTCCAGGCACTCGTAGAGCGTCGCGAACGCGGAAGAGCCCTCGGGCGTCTCCGGGCCCTCCCAGAAGCGCCGCCGGGAGCGCCGCACGTACCAGTTGGACAGGTCGTCCACGAACTGCGAGAGCCGCCGTCCCGCGCGGGCGGTGTCGAACTCCTCCAGCGCGGCGTCGACCTCGCGGACGGTGCGGTGCAGCTCGGCGAGCGCCCAGCGGTCGAGGAGCGGCCGGTCGGCCGGGGCCGGGGCCTCGGACAGCCGGTCGGGCGTCCACGCGCGCCCCTGCGCCTGCGCCGCGTTCGCGTACAGGACGAAGAAGGACGCGGTGTTCCAGTAGGTCAGCAGGACCTTGCGGACGATCTCCTCGAGGGCGCCGTGCCCGACGCGGCGGGACGCCCACGGCAGCCCGCTCGCGGCCATGAACCAGCGCACCGCGTCGGCGCCGTGCTGGTCCATCAGCGGGATGGGCCGCAGCACGTTGCCGAGGTGCTTGCTCATCTTGCGGCCGTCCTCGGCGAGGATCAGGCCGAGGCAGACGACGTTCTCGTAGGACGAGCGGTCGAACACCAGCGTCCCGACGGCCATGAGCGAGTAGAACCATCCGCGGGTCTGGTCCTGGGCCTCGCAGATGTACTGGGCCGGGTAGGCGTCCTCGAAGACCTCGTTGTTGCGGTAGGGCGCGCCCCACTGCGCGAACGGCATCGACCCGGAGTCGTACCAGGCGTCGATGACGTCGGGGACGCGGCGCGCCTCGGCCCCGCACTGGGGGCACGGGAACGCGACGTCGTCCACGTACGGGCGGTGCGGGTCGAGTGCGGAGAGGTCCTCGCCCGCCAGTTCGCCCAACTCCTTGAGCGACCCGACGCAGGTGACGTGCTGCTCGCCCTCGCCGCAGACCCACAGGGGCAGGGGCGTGCCCCAGTAGCGGCTGCGGGACAGCGACCAGTCGACGTTGTTGCGCAGCCACTCCCCGTACCGGCCGTGCTTGACGGTCTCGGGGTACCAGTTGGTCTTCTCGTTCTCCTCCAGCAGCCGGTCCTTGATCTGCGTGGTGCGGATGTACCAGGCGGGGAGCGCGTAGTAGAGCAGCGGGGTGTGGCAGCGCCAGCAGTGCGGGTAGCTGTGGTCGAAGTGCCCGCCGCGGTACAGCAGCCCGCGCGCGCGCAGGTCGTCGGTGAGCGGCTCGTCGGCGTCCTTGAAGAACTTGTTGCCGACCAGGGGCACCTCACGCAGGAACCGCCCATCCGGCCCGATCGGGTTGACGATCGGCATGCCGTAGCGCTTGCAGACCGTCATGTCGTCGCCGCCGAACGCCGGCGCCTGGTGGACGAGGCCGGTGCCGTCCTCCACGGTGACGTAGTCGCCCAGGACGACGTAGTGCGCGTCGGGGATGTCGACGAGGTCGAACGGCCGCCTGTAGGCGGTCCGCTCCAGCTCGGTGCCCTGGTACGTGGCGAGCCGCTCGGCGCCCTCGCCGAGGACCTGGTCGACGAGGGGCTCGGCGACCACGAGCACTTCGTCGGAGCCCTCCGGCCGGGCCGCCACGTACGTGACGTCCGGATGGACGGCCACGGCGGTGTTCGACACCAGCGTCCAGGGGGTCGTCGTCCAGATGAGCAGCGCGGCGCCCATCTCGGCCAGCGGACCGGACGTGACGGGCATCCGCACGTACACCGAGGGGCTGGAGACGGTCTCGTACCCGCCCGGCTGGCCCAGCTCGTGGTCGGACAGGCCGGTTCCGCAGCGCGGGCAGTACGGCGTGATGCGGAAGTCGCGGAACAGCAGGCCCTTGTCGAACACCTGCTTCAGGGACCACCAGACGGCCTCGACGTACTCGGGGTCCATCGTGCGGTAGGCCTGGTCGGTGTTGACCCAGTATCCCATCCGCTCGGTCATCTCCTCGAAGGCGTCCACGTGGCGCAGGACCGATTCGCGGCAGCGGGCGTTGAACTCCGCGACGCCGTACTCCTCGATGTCCTTCTTGCCGGTGAGGCCGAGCTCCTTCTCCACGGCGACCTCGACCGGCAGGCCGTGGCAGTCCCAGCCGGCCTTGCGCGGGACGTGGTGGCCCTTCATGGTCTTGAAGCGCGGGAAGACGTCCTTGAAGACGCGGGCCTCCACATGGTGGACGCCCGGCATGCCGTTGGCGGTCGGGGGCCCCTCGTAGAACACCCACGGGGTCCCGGACGCGGTGCGCTCCAGCGACCGCTCGAAGACCTTGTTCTCCTGCCAGCGGCGCAGCATGTCCCGCTCCAGGGCGGGCAGATCGACCTGCGCGGGCAGCGGCCGAAAAGCTCGGCTCACGATGGCGGACCTCCGGATCGACGCGAACACGTTGACCGGAGGGACGAGGCGGCTGCCCCGCGGTACCACCCTCCTTGACCGCGCCCGACGGCGCGGCCCGCTTCGTTCCAGTCTCGGCGGCCGGGTCTACTGGGCCCGTGGGGGCGGTTCTTCCGGCGGCTCCGGGGTGATCAGACCGCCGGGCCCGCCCCCGGGCTCGCACCGCCCCCGGGTCGCTCATGGCTGCTTTCGGCGGCAGGTGTCCCCATCAATGCCTGCCTTGCGACTGCTGGTGCCGACTTTAACGCACGCCGGACTCCGCCTCTTCCCCTTTTCCGTCCCGGGGGGACACGGTTCCTTTGCGATCTCGTACGCCGCCCGGGAGTTTCCATGCGTTCGGCGACCGGGCATAAGCGGTCGGTAACACGGCCCAGGTTGTTTACCGTGCCCGAGAGAGGGGACCAATGCTGCCCGCACTGCCCGTCGAGGCGACCAGCGCGAGGGAGGCCGACATGGCCGGCGCGAGGAGGGGCGGGACGCCCGCCGCAAGCACGAGCCCGGGCACGGCGCGGCCGTCCCAGAGCATGCCGGTCCCGGAGGCGAGCACGGCGGGAACGAGCACCCCGGGGCCGAGCGCACCGGGGACGAGTACGGAGGGAAAGGGGACGGCGAGAAAAGGCGCGTCGGGAAAGGGCGCCGCCAAGCCGGCCGCTTCCAAGGCCCCCGCGAAAGGGCCTGCCGTGAAGCCGGGGAAGCCGGCGGCCGGGCGCGGCCCCGCGAAGGCGGGTAAGGGCGGCGCGACGGGCAAGGGCGGGGCCGGGAAGACCGACGGTCCGGCGCCGGACGAGCGGGAGCCGGCGCGGACGGCGGCCGCGGAGCTGCCGGTCCGCGAGGGCGAGCACCAGTGGACGCCGGGCGAGCTGGCCGAGGTGCGGGCCGGCCTGGAGGAGCAGATCGAGGCGCTGCGCAGCGAGATCGCCGCGTCCGCGAGCCAGATCGCCGAGGGCGACACCAACGACGGGGCGGGCGACGACCAGGCCGACGCGGGAGCCAAGACCTACGAGCGCGAACATGAGCTCGCGCTGGCCTACAATTCACAGGACCTGCTCGCCCAGATCGAGCGGGCCGTCCAGCGGATGGACGCCGGCACGTACGGGATCTGCGAGTCGTGCACCAGGCCGATCGGCAAGGCGCGCCTCCAGGCCTTCCCGCGTGCGACCCTGTGTGTGACATGCAAACAACGCGAGGAACGTCGCTGAGCGACTCAACGAACCCAGAGCGGCGGGCCGGGGAGACCACGGGATCTCCTCGGCCGCGCCGCGTCGGCGTGCTGGTCGCCGTGGCCCTGGCCGCGCTCGCCGCCGACATCGTGTCCAAGACCATCGTGGTGGCGACGCTTCAGGACCGCGCGCCGGTCCGGCTGCTCGGCGGGCTGCTGACGCTGCGCGAGACCCGCAACAGCGGCGCCGCGTTCTCGATCGGCACCGGCTACACCTTCGTCTTCACGCTGATCGCCTGCGGGGTGGTGGTGGCGATCCTGCGGACCGCCCGCAACCTGCGCAGCGTGCCGTGGGCGATCTGCCTCGGGCTGCTGCTCGGCGGCGCGATCGGCAACCTCATCGACCGGCTGCTGCGGGCCCCGGCGCCGCTGAAGGGCCACGTCGTCGACTGGATCCAGCTGCCGCACTGGCCGGTGTTCAACCTGGCCGACTCGGCGATCGTCTGCGGCGGCGTGCTGGCCGTCCTGCTGGCGGCCCGCGGCCTCCAGGTCGACGGCACGCGCCTCAAGGACGAGACCCCGGGAACGGGCGAGACCTCCGGCAAGGACGAGACCCCCGGCACGGTCGAGACCACGGACGCGCGGGAGGCCTCCGACGCGTCGGAGGCTCCCTCCGGTGAGGGCGCCACCGGCAAGAGCGAGGCCCGAAAGGACGAGTCCGCCCGGAAGGCCGTCGACCCCGCGCCTGAAGGCGGGGCCGAGGTTCCGGCGCCGGAGGAGAAGTCCTGATGGGCGACGTACGAAGCCTCCACGTGCCGGACGGCCTGGAGGGGGAGCGGGTCGACGCCGCGCTGGCGCGGCTGTTCGGGCTGTCGCGCGGCAGCGCCGCCGACATGATCGCCTCCGGTGACGTCGTGCTGGACGGGGCGCCCGTGGCCACCAAGTCCGAGCGCCTGCACGCCGGCGCCTGGCTGGAGGTCACGCTGCCACCGCCGCCCGCCGCGCCCGCCCCGGTCGCGGAGCCCGTCCCCGGGATGGGCATCCTGTTCGAAGATGACGACATCGTCGTGGTGAACAAGCCGGTCGGCGTCGCCGCCCACCCCACCACCGGCTGGACGGGCCCGACCGTCCTCGGCGGGCTGCTCGGGGCCGGGCACACGATCGCGACCAGCGGCGCGTCCGAGCGCCAGGGGATCGTGCACCGGCTCGACGCCAACACCACCGGCGCGATGGTCGTGGCGAAGAGCGAGATCGCCTACTCGCGGCTCAAGCGCGCCTTCAAGGAGCGCCGCATCGACAAGCGCTACCAGGCGCTCGTGCAGGGCCATCCCGACCCGTTCCGCGGGACGGTCGACGCCCCCATCGACCGGCACCCCTCCGGCGACGGCCGGTTCGCGGTCGTCGCGGGCGGCAAGCCGTCCGTCACCCACTACGACACCGTCGAGGCGTTCCGGGCGGCGACACTGCTCGACATCGACCTGGAGACGGGCCGCACCCACCAGATCCGCGTCCACATGGCCGCGATCCGGCACCCGTGCGTGGGCGACATGGCCTACGGCGCCGACCCGACCTTGGCGGACCGCCTCGGCATGAGGCGGCAGTGGCTGCACGCCGTCCGGCTCGGTTTCGAGCACCCGACCAAGGGCGAGTGGGTCGAGTTCGAGAGCCCCTACCCGGACGACCTGGCCCACGCCCTGGAGATCGTCGCGGCGGAGTCCTGACCCGAGGCCGGCGCGGCGGCGTCAGCGGCCGGGGGCGGGGTCAGAGGCCGAGCAGGCGCAGCCCCGCAGCGACACCGGCCGCGGCGACCAGCACCACCAGGAACGGCGCGCGCAGCAGGAGCGCGGCCACGGCCGCGCCCAGGCCCGCCAGCCGTGCGGCGTCGAACTCCAGGGAACGGCCGTCCGCCACCGCCTGGACGGCGATCAGCGCGGTCAGCAGCGCCACCGGGACCAGGTCGGCGAACCGGCGCACCCGCGGATCGTCCAGCAGCCGGCGCGGGGTGACGAGCCCGCCGAGCTTCAGCGCGTAGCAGCCGAGCCCGGTGGCGATCACCGCGATCCACACGCTCACGGCGCAGCCCTCCGGCCGAGCAGGGCGGGCAGCGCCGCGACGGCGGCCAGCATGACCGGCACGCCGGGCGGCAGCACCGGCGTCGCCGCCACCGCGATCACCGCGGCCGCGACGGCGACGCGGACCGCGGCCCGCCCGCTCGTGAGCCGCGGCCAGAGCAGGGCCAGGAACGCCGCCGGGCCGAGGACGTCCAGGCCCACGGCGTCGGGGTCGCCGAGCCGCGCCGCGCCCGCCGCGCCCAGCAGCGTGGTGAGGTTCCACGCGAGGTAGAGGCTGATCGCGGTGGTGTAGAACCCGGCGCGGGCCGCGTCCCGGCCGCGCTGCGCGGTCGCCACGGCGGCCGTCTCGTCGATGACGACGTGCGCGGTCACGAGCCTGCGCAGCCCGCGCACGCGGAGCGTCGACGCGAGCCGCATCCCGTACAGGGCGTTGCGCCCGCCGAGCAGGACGGCGCCGAGCGTCCCGGCGACCAGGCCGCCGCCCCCGCCGACCACCCCGGCCAGCGCGAACTGGGACGCCCCCGTGAACGCCAGCAGGCTCAGCGCGCACGCCTGCGCGACCGTGAGCCCCGCCGTGACCGCCGCCGCGCCGAACGCCAGCCCGGAGACCCCCACGGCGATCCCGACGCTGAGCCCGTCGCGGACCGCCGCCGCCCGCGCGCCCTCGTCCGGCGCGCTCTCGTCCCGGGCGTCCTCGGCCGGGACGCCGAGGGCGGGTGCGCTCTCCTCCGGGACGTCCTCCCCGGCCGCCCGTGCGGAGCCGGGTGCGCTCATCGGCCGGCCTCGGCCGCGTCCAGGCCCGCCTCGATGATCGCGTTCACGATGGGGGCGAGCCGCTCCGCGCCGAGGGACGGGGCGCGCGCCGCCATGGCCTCCACGATCCGCCGCTCGCGCTCGGGGTCGCGCCCCGCGAAGCCCCCGACCGGCTTGAGGCGCTGGACGACGGCGGCGATCGCGGTGCGGTGCTCCAGCAGCGTCGCGAGGGCGGCGTCCAGGCCGTCGATCGCTTCGCGGGCCTCGGCGAGCGTGGTGACGGCGGCGGGGGAGGGCAGTGCGACGCGCAGCTCGCCGGACGGTCCGCGGACCGTCCCCCGGGCCGGGCGGGCCGCGTCCGTGCCCGCGGCGTCGATCACCTGGTCGTGCATCTCGGGTCCCCTCTCGTGCGGCGGCCCGTCCGGGCGAGGGGAGAGCACGCCCCGGGCCGCGCCTGATCAGCAGAAAAGGCAGATTCAGAAGAAAAGGCGGTTTCAGCAGAAAAGGCAGAGTCCGCAGGGGACTCTGCCTCGGCCGGCTCCGGGGTCGTCGCTCAGGTCGCGGGGGCGACCGGCTCACCCGGAGCCGGCCGCGTAAACCTGGATCGGCGACGTTCCACGGAAGGATCGTATGCGGAGCCGCCCCGAGGGGCCAAACTCCGGACATCCCGTCCCGGGTTTCGAGACGACCGGAAGGGGCCGCCGGGGATTGGGCGCGTCGGGGCGCGAGTGACGCGGGATGCGGGTTAGGCTCTCAGAGCCGCGTCGTTCCGGCGCTCCGCCGGCCCGACGTCTTCCCCCGGTACCGATGCCGCGACCACGTGCGGGCCCCGCACGTGGGCGGTCGCATGCGACGAGCAGGAGGCGCAGCACGCATGGCCGACTCTTTCGTTCACCTGCACGTTCACACCGAGTACTCCATGCTCGACGGAGCCGCCCGGTTGAAGCAGATGTTCGAGGAGGTCGGCCGGCAGCAGATGCCGGCGATCGCGATGACCGACCACGGCAACATGCACGGCGCCTACGACTTCCACAAGCAGGCGACGGCGGCCGGCGTCACCCCGATCATCGGCATCGAGGCCTACATGGCGCCGGAGTCCCGGTTCCACAAGAAGAAGGTCCAGTGGGGCGAGCCGAGCCAGAAGCGCGACGACGTCTCCGGCGGCGGCCTGATCAACCACATGACGCTGTGGGCGCGCAACAGGGCCGGCCTGCACAACCTCTTCAAGCTCTCCAGCCGCGCCTACACCGAGGGCTTCGTCTTCAAGTACGCCCGCATGGACGAGGAGCTGCTCGCCGAGCACTCCGAGGGCCTGATGGCCACCACGGGATGCCCGTCCGGCAAGATCCAGACCCGGCTGCGGCTCGGCCAGTTCGACGAGGCGCTGAAGGCGGCCGCGAACTTCCAGGACATCCTCGGCAAGGAGAACTACTTCCTCGAGCTGATGGACCACGGCCTCGACATCGAGCGCCGCGTCCGGCAGGGCCTCATCGACATCGGCAAGAAGCTGAACATCCCGCCGGTCGTCACCAACGACTCCCACTACACCCACGAGTCCGAGGCGACCGCCCACGACGCCCTGCTGTGCGTCCAGGTGGGCAAGCAGCTCGCCGACCCCGACCGGTTCCGGTTCGACGGCAGCGGCTACTACCTCAAGACCGCCGACGAGATGCGCGCCATCGACTCCTCCGACATCTGGGCCGAGGGCTGCAGGAACACCCTGCTGATCGCCGAGCGCGTCGACCCCGCCGGGATGTTCGAGTACCGCGACCTCAGCCCCCGCTTCCCCGTCCCGGAGGGCGAGACCGAGGAGAGCTGGTTCCGCAAGGAGGTCTGGAAGGGCCTGGAGCGCCGCTTCCCCGACGGCCTCCCGGACGGCTACAAGGAGCAGGCCGAGTACGAGATGGGCGTCATCCTCGGCAAGGGGTACCCGTCCTACTTCCTGGTCGTCGCCGACTTCATCATGTGGGCCAAGGAGAACGGCATCCTGGTCGGGCCGGGGCGAGGCAGCGCCGCGGGCTCGCTGATCGCCTACGCGATGGGCATCACCGACCTCGACCCGATCCCGCACGGGCTGATCTTCGAGCGGTTCCTGAACCCCGAGCGCGCGTCCATGCCCGACATCGACATCGACTTCCCTGAAGACCGGCGGGCCGAGGTCATCAAGTACACGACCGAGAAGTGGGGCGCCGACAAGGTCTCGTTCATCGCCACCTTCGGCACCATCAAGGCGAAGGCCGCCATCAAGGACGCGGGCCGCGTCCTCGGCTTCCCGTACGCGCTCGGCGACCGGATCTCCAAGGCGTTCCCGCCCGCCGTCATGGGCAAGGACATCCCGCTCTCGGGCATCTTCGACGAGAAGCACCCGCGCTACGGCGAGGCGGGCGAGCTGCGCAAGCTGTACGAGGAAGAGACCGACGTCAAGCAGATCATGGACCTGGCGCAGGGCCTGGAGGGCCTGATCCGCCAGACCGGCGTGCACGCCGCCGGGGTCATCATGTCCGGCGAGACGATCACCGACCACATCCCGATCATGCGCCGGGACGCCGACGGGGCGATCATCACGCAGTTCGACTACCCGACCTGCGAGTCGCTCGGCCTGCTGAAGATGGACTTCCTGGGCCTGCGCAACCTGACGATCATCGACGACGCGCTCCAGGGCATCAAGAAGAACAAGGGCATCGACGTCGACCTGCTCGCCCTCCCGCTGGACGACCAGAAGACCTACGACCTGCTCGCCCGCGGCGACACCCTCGGCGTCTTCCAGTTCGACGGCGGCCCCATGCGCTCCCTGCTCCGCCTGATGAAGCCGGACAACTTCGAGGACATCTCCGCCGTCGGCGCCCTGTACCGGCCGGGCCCGATGGGCGCGAACTCCCACACCAACTACGCGCTCCGCAAGAACGGCCAGCAGGAGATCACCCCGATCCACCCGGAGCTGGAGGAGCCGCTCAGGGAGATCCTCGACACCACCTACGGCCTGATCGTCTACCAGGAGCAGGTCATGGCGATCGCGCAGAAGGTGGCGGGCTACACGCTCGGCAAGGCGGACCTGCTGCGCCGCGTCATGGGCAAGAAGAAGAAGGCCGAGCTGGACGCCCAGTTCGTCGGGTTCGAGCAGGGCATGATCGACAACGGCTTCTCCAAGGAGGCCGTGAAGACCCTCTGGGACATCCTCGTCCCGTTCTCCGACTACGCCTTCAACAAGGCGCACTCCGCCGCGTACGGCCTCGTCTCCTACTGGACGGCCTACCTCAAGGCGAACTACCCGGCCGAGTACATGGCGGGCGTGCTCACCTCCGTCGGCGACGACAAGGACAAGAGCGCCCTGTACCTGTCGGAGTGCCGCCGGATGGGCCTGAAGGTGCTGCCGCCCGACGTCAACACCTCTGAGGCCGACTTCACCCCGCTCGGCGACACCGAGATCCGGTTCGGGCTGTCGGCCGTCCGCAACGTCGGCACGAACGTCGTGGACGGGATCGTCGCGGCCCGCCGGGAGAAGGGCGCCTACACCGACTTCAACGACTTCCTCAACAAGGTGCCGCCGCCGGTGTGCAACAAGCGGGTCGTGGAGTCGCTGATCAAGGCGGGCGCGTTCGACGAGCTCGGCCACCAGCGCAAGGCGCTGCTGATGGTGCACGAGCAGGCGATCGACTCGGTCATCGACATCAAGCGCAAGGAGGCCGTCGGCCAGGACTCCCTCTTCGGCGCCCTGGAGGACGATGGCGGCGAGGACGCGTTCGCCGTCGCGATCCCCGAGGGCGAGGAGTGGGACAAGACGACCCTGCTCGCCTTCGAGCGGGAGATGCTCGGCCTGTACGTGTCGGACCATCCGCTCCTCGGCGTCGAGCACATCCTCGAACGCGAGGCCGACTGCACGATCGCCGTCCTGAACGGCGGCGAGCGCCCCGACGGCCAGGTGGTCGTGGTCGCGGGCCTGCTCTCCGGCCTCCAGCGCAAGGTCACCAAGCAGGGGAACTCCTGGGCCATGTTCCAGCTGGAGGACCTCGGCGGCTCCATCGAGGTGATGTGCTTCCCCTCGTCCTACCAGCTGTGCTCGACCCTCCTGGCCGAGGACGCCATCCTCGTCGTCAAGGGCCGCCTGGACCGCCGCGAGGACGTCGCGAAGATCATCGCGATGGAGGTCACCCAGCCCGACCTCAGCGTCACCGACGCGACCGGCCCGTTCTCGGTCACGATGCCGCTCGGCCGCTGCACGCCGCCCACGGTCTCGCGCCTCAAGGAGGTGCTGATCACCCATCCCGGCACCGCCGAGGTGCACCTGCACGTCCAGAACGGCCCGCGCACCACGGTTGTCCGCCTAGACGACAAACTCCGCGTAGCGCCGTCCCCGGCCCTCATGGGCGACCTGAAGCAACTCCTCGGCCCCTCCTGCCTCGGCTGAGCGGTGTCTATTGCTTTTTCTCCTCCTTCGGGCCTGAAGGCCCTCCATCGTCGGAAAAGCGGGCGATCGCTGGCATCGCTCCGTCTCGCCTTGCGGCTCGCTGCTGTGCCTATGGCATTTCCCTCCTCCTTCGGGCCTGGCGGCCCTCCATCGTCGAGAAACGCGGGCGATCGCTGGCATCGCTCCGTCTCGCCTTGCGGCTCGCTTCGCGATCAGGTTCTCGCAAGCTCGAACCTGCCTTCGGACGCGATCGCGCTCCTCGAGGTCTCCGGTGGCTGGGGCGCTGGTTGCGGCCGGCGCCTCGGTGACGTCGCCGACGAGCGCGCGATCCGCGTGATGGCGGACGGGTCGCGCCCCGCGTGGACGCCCTGCACCTTGTAGTGCTCCCCGCCCGCCCTTCAGGTTTCGCTCGCGCGCCACATGCCCCGGATGATCTCGATGGCCCGGCGAGACAGGCTCGTGCCGATGGAGACGCACAGGCCGCAACCGACATGCCCGACCGCCTCAACCGGCACACCAGCCACCAACGAACCTCAGGGAGCGCGATCGCGTCCGAAGGCAGTTTCGCGCGAAGCAAGAAACTGATCGCGCAGCGAGCCGCAAGGCGAGCCGGAGCGATGCCAGCGATCGCACCGCGGTTTCTTAGGGTTTTCGGGCCCCCAAGGCCCGAAAACCCTAAGAAACCGCCATAAGCTCAGCTTTCCAGTCGACGAAGCGGCCTAGGCCGTCGAAGTGGGCGCGGGCGGTGCCGCCGCCGGGGAGTGCGACCTCGGTGAGGACGTCGGTCTGCCGGTAGGGGACGCGGTGGTGCGACAGGAGGCCGGCCAGGGTGAGGCGGGGCTCGTGGGGGAACAGGCTCGCGGCGTTGGCGACCAGGCGGGGGAGGGGGACGGGGTCCCACTGGGCGGGCGGGGCCTGGGGGTCGTCCACGTGCAGGTAGGCGGAGCCGCCGTCGTAGCCCGCGCCGATGTATCCGGCGCCGCCGAGGACGCCGCCCGCGGCCATGGCGATCAGTTCGCCGCCGTGCCCGGCGGGGCCCTCGTACCAGGACAGGTCGATCTCGGGGGTGGTGAACTCGGTGATGCCGAGCCGCTCGCCGATGGTCCGGATGCCCAGGGTCGGGGCGACCGCGGGGTGCGCGTCGCCGAACTGGGGGTTGGCCCAGCCCCACAGCCAGGTGCGCTCGCGGGCGGCGTAGCTGCCGAGCAGCGAGACGCGGACCGTGACGCCGCCGCTGGTGTAGGTGCGGGCCGTCAGGTCGGCGCTCCAGTCCTCGCGCGGCAGGAACTCGGCGAGCGTCTCCTGCTGCTGCAGGACGACGGCCGCCAGCGCGGCGCCGAGGCGTTCGAACGCAGGGCTGAATCCGGACATGTCGGGCACATTATCCCAGTAATCGGGGCTGTCGTGGGCGGGAATCGGACACCCTTCGAGAGTCGATCGGCTGACCTGGGCAGGCTAGGCTTTCGCTGTCGGACGACTTGCAACTAGGAGCGTACGAGGTGCGGCGACCCACCGGGAGGCTCTTGGCGATCTGGGCGGTCACCAGCGCCGTCGTCACGCTGCTGGGGCCGCTCGCGGGCCTGCTCTGGGCGGCGGTCGCCCCCAAGGTGACGTATGTGGTCGTGCAGGGTGAGGCTCTCCTCGCCCAGCCGGAGGACCAGGGCCCGATCACCATCGACGCCCGCTTCGCGCTGATCGCCGCCGTCGCCGGGATCGCCTGCGGCGCGGTCGCCTACCTGGCGGGCGGGCGCGACAACGACTCGGCGCTGCTGCTCGGGCTGGCCGTGGGCGGCGCCGCCGCGGCCGTGCTCGCCTGGAAGACCGGGAACCTGGTCGGCCTCGGGCACTTCGAGGACGTCGTCCGGCACGGGCGCGACGGCACCACCGTCACCGGCGTCGCCGACCTGCGCGCCAAGGGCCTGCTGACGTCCTGGGCGCTGCCGGCGGTCGCCGTCTACGGGCTGCTGGAGCTGGTCGTGCGGCGGCTACCCGCGGGCGATCTCGGCGACGCGGGCGCCGGTGAGGCGGACGAGGTCGGCGGGGGCGAGCTCGATCTGGAGTCCGCGCCGGCCGGCCGAGACGTAGACGGTCGCGAGCGCTGACGCCGACGCGTCGACCACGGTCGGCAGCCGCCTGCGCTGCCCCAGCGGGCTGATCCCGCCGACGACGTACCCGGTGGCGCGCTCGGCGTCGCGCGGGTCGGCCATGCGCGCCTTCTTGCCGCCGGCGGCCGCGGCGAGCGCCTTCAGGTCGAGGGTCGACGAGACCGGGACGACGCCGACGGTGAGGTTCCCGTCGACCTCGGCCAGCAGCGTCTTGAAGAGCCGGTCGTGGGAGACCCCGAGGGCGTCGGCGGCGGCCTCCCCGTAGGACTCGGCGTTCGGGTCCACCTCGTAGGCGTGCAGGGTGAAGTCGACGCGGGCCTTCGTCGCGGCGACGGTCGCCGGGGTGCCCTTGGCGCCCTTGGCCTTGGCAGTGCTCATGGTGGCAGTCTGCCGTGGCCGCTCAGTTCGGCGTGAACGACCCGTCCAGGAACTGCCCGGCGGGGATCATCGGGAGCACGTCCAGGATGCGGTTCTCCCTGGCCAGCAGGTCGCGCTCCGCCTCCAGCCGCACCGCCGCGTCCTCGCACTCCAGCAGGCGCTGCTTCTCGTGCCCGTCCAGGACGAGCGACGCGGCGATCGCGTACGACAGCGCGACGGGGTCGTCCGGCGGCTCGACCTCCTCCAGCGGGCCCGCGCCGGCCGCGCTCAGGCGGTGCCGGTAGCGCCGGAACAGCCGCCGGACCCGGGCCGCGGCGGGCCCGGGGTCGGCGCCGGGCTCCTCGGGCAGGAACTCGACCTCGCCCCGCAGGTAGGGCCGGGACCGGTCCAGCTCCTTCACCCGGAACCGCCGCGCGCCGACGGCGACGATGTCGTACCGCCCGTCCGGGTGCGGCGTCACCTCGCGGAGCTCGGCGACGCAGCCGACCTCGGCGAGGCGGTGCGCCGCCCCCTCGCCGACCTCGTGGCCGAGTTCGATGGCGATGACGCCGAAGCCGCGGGGCTCGGGCTGTTCGAGGAGGTCGCCGACCAGCCGGCGGTAGCGGTCCTCGAACAGGTGCAGGGGGAGCACCAGGCCGGGGAACAGCACGGTGCCGAGGGGGAACAGGGCGAGCCGCTCGGTCACATCTTCTCTCCGCGCTCCTGGGCGCCACCGGGAAACGCCCTCGCCGCAAGGGTACGTCGATATTGATGATCTTGGTAAGGCATCTTTTTTCAGAGTGTGAAGCCCGATTCGCCGGGTCTTCGCGGCATGCGTCCCGGCGGGCCACTTCCGGTGGATTGGCACTGTCGCCGCCGGCCGGGCGCCTTGTAGCGTCCGATCCCATGAGGATCTTGGTCGTGGACGCCTTCGCCACCAGCCCTTTCTCCGGCAACCCCGCCGGGGTCTGCCTGCTCGAGGAGCCGGCCCCGCCGGAGTGGATGCAGCGGGTCGCGGCGGAGATGAGGCACTCCGAGACCGCGTTCCTCCGGCCGCTCGGGGAGGCGGACCCCGGGGCCGACTTCGAACTGCGGTGGTTCACGCCGAAGGTCGAGGTCGCGCTGTGCGGGCACGCCACGCTGGCGAGCGCCCACGCCCTCTACGAGGCGGGCGCGGTCGCTCCCGACCGCCCGATCCGGTTCCAGACCGTCAGGAGCGGGGTCCTGACCGTCACCAGGGACTCCGGGGGCGAGCTGTCCATGGACTTCCCGGCCCAGCCCGCCGAGCCCGCCGAGCCCCCGGAAGAGCTCGCCGCGGCGCTCGGCGCCAGGATCGTCGGAGCCGGGCGGAACGCGCAGAACGACTGGCTTGTGGAGGTGGACGGCGAGTCCGTCGTCCTCGGCCTCACCCCTGACATCGCGGCGCTCGGGAAGATCGACGCGCGGGGTGTGATCGTGACGGCTGAGGGCGCCCCTGGCGGGCGGCACGACTTCGTGTCCCGCTTCTTCGGCGCGCGGACGCTGGAGGGCGACGGGGAGGACCCGGTGACCGGCTCGGCGCACTGCGCTCTCGCGCCGTTCTGGGCCGCCCGGCTGGGCCGGGACGAGATGCTCGGCTACCAGGCGTCCGCGCGCGGCGGGTATGTCCGGGTCGTCCTGCGCGGGGATCGCGTGGTCCTGTCCGGAACGGCCGTGACCGTTCTGGACGGGACCCTCCGGATCTGACCCTGCGGGGGCGGCGACGCGCCGCGTCTCGCGACGTGAGACGGTGCGCGAGGGACCGAGGGCACTCCGTAGACTGGGCGGGTGATTTCCCGTATCGACCTGCGCGGCTCGCTTCCCGGCGACCTGCGCTCCGTGCTGCCCCGCGCCGAACTCGACGTCGAGGCCGCCCTGGACAAGGTGCGGCCCATCTGCGAGGACGTGCGCCATCGTGGCTCGGCGGCGGTACGGGAGTACACCGGCAGGTTCGACGGGGTCGAACTGGAGCGCGTCCGGGTCCCGGTGGAGGCCGTGCACCGGGCGCTCGCCGGCCTCGACCCGGCCGTCCGCGACGCGCTGGAGGAGAGCATCCGCCGCGCCCGGGCCGTGCACCGGGCCCAGCGCCGCACCGACGTCACCACGCAGGTCGTCCCCGGCGGCACCGTCACCGAGCGGTGGATCCCGGTCGGGCGCGTCGGCCTGTACGTGCCGGGCGGCCGCGCCGTCTACCCGTCGAGCGTGGTCATGAACGTCGTGCCCGCGCAGGAGGCGGGAGTCGGCTCCCTCGCCGTCACCTCGCCCGCGCAGAAGGAGTTCGGCGGGCTGCCGCACCCGTCGATCCTCGCCGCGTGCGCGCTGCTCGGCGTCGACGAGGTGTACGCGGCGGGCGGCGCGCAGGCGATCGCGATGTTCGCCTACGGCACCGAGGAGTGCCCCCGCGCCGACCTGGTCACCGGGCCCGGCAACGTCTACGTCGCCGCCGCCAAGCGGCTGCTCAAGGGCGTGATCGGCATCGACGCCGAGGCCGGCCCGACGGAGATCGCGGTCCTCGCCGACGGCACGGCCGACCCGGTGGAGGTCGCCGCCGACCTGATCAGCCAGGCCGAGCACGACACGCTCGCCGCCGCCGTCCTGGTCACCGACTCGGTGCGGCTCGCCGACGAGGTCGAGGCCGAACTGAAGGCGCAGGTCGCGCGGACCAGGCACATCGAGCGGATCACCGAGGCGCTGGCCGGGCGGCAGTCCGGCATCGTCCTCGTCGACGGCGTCGACGAGGGCCTGCGGGTCGTGGACGCCTACGCCGCCGAGCACCTGGAGATCCACACCGCCGACGCCGCCGCGGTCGCCGCCCGCGTCCGCAACGCCGGGGCGATCTTCGTGGGACGGCACGCGCCGGTGTCGCTCGGCGACTACCTCGCCGGGTCCAACCACGTCCTGCCGACCGGCGGGTGCGCCTGCCACTCCTCCGGCCTGTCGGTCCAGTCCTTCCTGCGCGGCGTCCACGTCGTCGAGTACGACCGCGAGGCCCTCGCCGACGCCACCGCGCGCGTCGTCGCGCTCGCCGAGGCCGAGGACCTGCCCGCCCACGGCGCCGCGCTCAAGGCCCGCTTCGACTGGGAGATCCCTTCGTGACCTCGCTCAACGACCTGCCGCTGCGGGACGACCTGCGCGGCCGGGAGCCCTATGGCGCGCCGCAGCTGGCCGTCCCGTACGCGCTGAACACCAACGAGAACCCCTACCCGCCGTCCGAGCGCCTCGTGAAGGCCCTCGGCGAGGCCGTCATGGACGTCGCGGGGTCGCTGAACCGCTACCCCGACCGCGACGCGGTCGCGCTCCGCGAGGACCTCGCGGCCTTCCTGAACACCGACACGCCCGGCGCCGGCCTCACCGCCGGCCGGGTCTGGGCGGCGAACGGCTCCAACGAGATCATCCAGCAGATCCTGCAGGCGTTCGGCGGGGCGGGCCGCACCGCGCTCGGCTTCGAGCCGTCCTACTCGATGCACCCGATCATCACCGAGGTCTCGGGGACCCGCTGGGTGAACGCCGTCCGCGACGAGGACTTCGGCCTCGAACCCGGGCGCGCCGTCGCGGCGGTCGAGGAGCACCGGCCCGACATCGTGTTCCTGACCTCGCCCAACAACCCGACCGGCACGGCGCTGCCCCTCGACGCGATCGAGGCCGTCCTCGCGGCCGCGCCGGGCATGGTCGTGGTCGACGAGGCGTACGCCGAGTTCCGCCGCGCGGGCACCCCGTCCGCGCTGACGCTGCTGGACGGCCACCCGCGCCTGATCGTCACCCGGACGATGTCCAAGGCGTTCGCGATGGCCGGGACCCGGCTCGGCTACCTGGCCGCCGACCCCGCCGTGGTCGACGCGCTGCTGCTCGTCCGGCTGCCCTACCACCTGTCGGCCGTGACCCAGGCCGTCGCGCGCACCGCCCTCGCCCACGGCGAGGAGCTGCTCGGCGGCGTCGAGGCCCTGCGCCGCGAACGCGACGACCTCGTCGCTTGGCTGCGCGCCGAGGGGCTCCGGGTCGCCGACTCCGACGCCAACTTCGTCCTGTTCGGGACGTTCCCGGACCGCCGCCGCGTCTGGGAGGGCCTGCTCGAGCACGGCGTGCTGATCCGGGAGGTGGGGCCGCCCGAGTGGCTGCGGGTCAGCGTCGGCACCCCCGAGGAGATGGCCGCCTTCCGCGCCGCGCTCCGGCAGGTGCGGGGAGCGGGCACCGAGAGCCGCGCCCAACAGGACGGCGGCGCCGAGAACCGTGAGGAGAGTCTGTGACGCGCAAGGGACGAGTCGAGCGCGGGACCAAGGAGACCCAGGTCCTCGTCGAGATCGACCTCGACGGCACCGGGCAGGTCGACGTCGCGACCGGCGTGGGGTTCTTCGACCACATGCTGGCGCAGCTCGGCAAGCACGGGTCGTTCGACCTGACCGTCAAGACCGCCGGCGACCTGCACATCGACAGCCACCACACCATCGAGGACACCGCGATCGCGCTCGGCGCGGCGTTCCGCGAGGCGCTCGGCGACAAGGCCGGCATCCGCCGCTTCGCCGACGCCTCCATCCCGCTCGACGAGGCCCTCGCCCAGGTCACCGTGGACGTCTCCGGACGCCCCTACCTCGTGCACGTGGAACCGGACGGCATGGCGCCGATGATCGGCCCCGAGTACGACACCACGATGACCCGGCACATCCTCGAGTCGTTCGTGTCGAACGCGCAGGTCGCCCTGCACGTCCACGTCCCCTACGGGCGCAACGCCCACCACATCGTCGAGGCCCAGTTCAAGGCGCTCGCCCGCGCGCTCCGCGACGCCGTGGCGTTCGACCCGAAGGTGCACGGCATCCCCTCGACCAAGGGGGCCCTGTAACCGTGGAGATCGGCGACCTGCACCTCACCTACGGCACCGTGGCGATCTTCGCGATCGCGGTGTTCCTGCTGGCGGGCGTGTACAGCTTCGTGAAGCAGGGCCTCAAGATCGCCGCGCTGCTGCTGCTGGTGCTGGCCGGGCTGGCGTTCGCCGGGGGAGTGATGTGGTCGTGAGGACGGTCCTGCCGTGAAGAAGATCGTCATCCTGGACTACGGCTCGGGCAACCTGCGCTCGGCCGAGCGCGCCGTCGCCCGCGCCGGCGCGGACGTGACCGTCACCGCCGACCGGGACGCCGCGCTCGCCGCCGACGGCCTGGTCGTCCCGGGCGTCGGCGCGTTCGCCGCCTGCATGGCCGGGCTGCGCTCGGTGCACGGCGATCAGATCATCGGCCGCCGCCTGGCGGGCGGGCGCCCCGTCCTCGGCATCTGCGTCGGCATGCAGATCCTGTTCTCCAAGGGCATCGAGCACGGCGTCACCACCGAGGGCTGCGACGAGTGGCCCGGCACGGTCGACCGCCTGAACGCCCCGGTCGTCCCGCACATGGGCTGGAACACCGTCGACGCCCCCGAAGGCTCCGCGCTCTTCGAGGGCCTGCGCGGCGAGCGGTTCTACTTCGTCCACTCCTACGCCGCCCGCAGCTGGGACCTGGAGTCCGACCCGACCGGCACCATCCCGGCGCCCCTGGTCACCTGGGCCGAGCACGGAGACCGCTTCGTCGCCGCCGTCGAGAACGGCCCGCTGTGCGCCACCCAGTTCCACCCGGAGAAGTCCGGCGACGCCGGCGCCCACCTGCTGCGCAACTGGCTCGCCACCCTGGACTGAGCACCCGCCCACCTGAGCACCCCGTCCCATCTGCCTCGATAGGGTTTCCGCATGACTCTGACGCTCCTTCCCGCCGTCGACGTCGCCGACGGCCGGGCCGTCCGGCTGGTGCAGGGCGAGGCCGGCACCGAGACCTCCTACGGCGCGCCGCTGGAGGCGGCGCTCGCCTGGCAGGAGGCGGGCGCGGAGTGGATCCATCTGGTCGACCTCGACGCGGCGTTCGGGCGCGGCTCCAACCGGGAGCTGCTCGCCGAGGTGACCGGGAAGCTGGACGTGAAGGTCGAGCTGTCCGGCGGCATCCGCGACGACGCGTCGCTGGAGGCGGCCCTGGCCACCGGGTGCGCCCGCGTGAACATCGGCACCGCCGCCCTGGAGGACCCCGGCTGGTGCCGCAAGATCATCGCCTCGCACGGCGAGCGGATCGCGGTGGGGCTGGACGTGCGGGGCACCACGCTGGCCGCGCGCGGCTGGACCCGCGAGGGCGGCGACCTGTGGGAGGTCCTCGCGCGCCTGGAGGACGACGGCTGCCCCCGGTACGTGGTCACCGACGTCACCAAGGACGGGACGCTGCGCGGCCCCAACACCGAGCTGCTGCGCGAGGTCTGCTCGCGGACCGACAAGCCCGTGGTCGCCTCCGGCGGCGTCTCGTCGCTGGACGACCTGCGCGCGCTGGCCGGGCTCGTCCCCCTCGGCGTGGAGGGCGCGATCGTCGGCAAGGCCCTCTACGCGGGCGCGTTCACGCTGGAAGAGGCCCTGGAGGCCGTGAAGTGACCGTCGCCGTGCGGGTGATCCCGTGCCTGGACGTCGACGCCGGGCGCGTGGTCAAGGGCGTCAACTTCCAGAACCTGCGCGACGCGGGCGACCCCGTCGAGCTGGCCCGCCGCTACGACGCCGAGGGCGCCGACGAGCTGACGTTCCTCGACATCACCGCGTCCAGCGCCGACCGCTCCACCACCTACGACGTGGTGCGGCGCACCGCCGAGCAGGTGTTCATCCCGCTGACGGTCGGGGGCGGCGTCCGCACCGTCGAGGACGTCGACCGGCTGCTGCGCGCGGGCGCCGACAAGGTCTCGATCAACACCGCGGCCATCGCGCGGCCGGAGTTCCTCCGGGAGGCCGCGCACCGGTTCGGCTCGCAGTGCGTCGTGCTGTCGGTGGACGCCCGGCGCGCCGCGGGGACCCCGTCCGGCTTCGAGGTCACCACGCACGGCGGCCGCAAGGGGACCGGCATCGACGCGATCGAGTGGGCCCGCCGCGGCGAGGAGCTCGGCGTCGGCGAGATCCTGCTGAACTCGATGGACGCCGACGGCACCAAGACCGGGTTCGACCTGGAGATGCTGCGCCGGGTCCGGGCGGCCGTCACCGTCCCGGTGATCGCCAGCGGCGGCGCGGGCGCGGTCGAGCATTTCGCCCCCGCCGTGGAGGCGGGCGCGGACGCCGTCCTCGCCGCCAGCGTCTTCCACTTCGGGGACCTGAAGATCTCCGAGGTCAAGGCCGCGCTGCGCGAGGCCGGCAACCAGGTTCGCTGAAGTAGAAACCCCCCGCAGGACGGAAACACCCGCATGACCATCGCTCTCGCGACCTGTTCCCTGCTGCCCGACGGAAGCGACGACGTCCAGGACCTGATCCCGGCCCTGGCCGCCGAAGGCGCGGACGCCGAGCCCGTCGTCTGGGACGCCGACGTCGACTGGTCCAGGTACGACCTGGTCGTCATCCGCTCCACCTGGGACTACACCGAAAGGCGGGACGCGTTCGCGGCGTGGGCGGAGAGCCTGCCCCGCGTCCTCAACTCCGCCGCGATCGTGCGGTGGAACACCGACAAGCGCTACCTGCGCGATATCGCCGCCGCGGGCGTCCCCGTCGTTCCGACCCTGTGGGACCCGGACGACATCCCGTCCGATTGGCCGGAGTACGTGATCAAGCCGGCCGTCTCGATCGGGGCGGGCGACACCGCCCGCTGGGGGGCGGGCGAGGAGGACGCCGCCCGCGCCCACCTGCGGTCGCTCCGCGAGGCGGGCCGGACGGCGATGGTCCAGCCGTACCTGTCGGCGGTCGACACGGTCGGCGAGACGGCGCTGGTCTTCTGCGACGGCGAGTACAGCCACGCCGGCCGCAAGGCGCAGATCCTCACCGCCGGAGCGGGCGTCCAGGGCTGGGTGCGCGACGATCCGACGCGCGGGCAGGTGACCCCGTCCACGGCGACCGAGGCCGAGCTGGAGGTGGCGGCCCGCGCCCTGGCAGCCGTTCCGGGCGGCGAGGACCTCCTCTACGCCCGCGTCGACCTGATCCCGGGCCCGGACGGCACCCCGATGCTCATCGAGCTCGAACTGACCGAACCCGCCCTCTACCTCCGCGACGCGCCCGGCAGCGCGGAGAGGTTCGCCAAGGCGATCGCCTCCCGGCTGAGCTGAGCCCCCGGCGGCGGCGCTAGGTGGCTTCCTCGTCGGGAGCGGGAGCCGCGGCCTCCGGGGAGCGTTCCACGACGGGGAGGATAATCGCCGACGGGTGGTCGGGGTCGTGGAAGACCTCCTGCCGGGCGGTGACCATCCTCGTCGCGGCGGTGGCGATGGGCTCGCCGGTGCCGGGGTTGACGGCGACCTTGGGGTGGGCGCCGCTGGTGACGTGGACGCGCACGCGGTGGCCGCGCTGGAACCGGTGGCCCGTCGGCCACAGGTCGACGACGAGGCGGAGCACCCCCTCGGTGCCGGCGGGCACGGCGGTGGCGGCGGGCAGGCGCAGGCCGCCCTCGCAGACGTTGCGGGACGTCCCGTCCGGGGAGACGTCGCAGAGCCGGACGACGAAGTCGGTGTGCTCGCGGTCGGAGCGGACGAACAGGTCCGCGCCGACCGGGCCGATGACGTCCAGGTCGTCGGCGAGCGGCGGCGAGGTGAAGACCAGGACGTCCGGGCGCCGCTCCAGCGGCCGGTTGTCGACGGGGCGGGAGCTGCCGAGCAGGGTGGGGCCGCCGAGCGCGGGCGTCGGGCGGGCCGGGTCGAAGCGGTAGGCGCTGGGCCGGGCGTCGCGCGGGCCGTCCTCGCCGAGGCCGCCGCCGGCGTGCAGGTGCCAGCGCGTCTGCCGCATGCCCGGCGGGGGCCAGTCGCGGTAGTGCCGCCATTCGCGGGCGCCGGTGACGTAGACGCGGACGGGGTCGCGCCGCAGCCCGGACGGGTCGCCCTGGAGATGGGCGCGGAACCAGGCGAGCGACTCGCGGATCGCGGGCAGGCCGTGGCGCGCGTCGGTGTGCCACCAGGGGCCGATCGTGAGGTACGGCGCCCGCCCGGCGGCGCGCAGCGACAGATAGTCCTTGATCATCCAGGGCAGGAACACGTCGTACCAGCCGCCGAGGAGGGTGGCGGGCGCCGCGACCTCCCCGACGGTGCCGCTGAAGTCGCGGGTGTCCCAGTAGCCGTTCGCGGCCCCGTGGCCCTCGAGCAGGTCCTGGTAGAAGCGCATGGGCTCGCCCCCGGCCACCACGTCAAGCTCGGCGAGGGGCCGGCCGGAGCGGGCGGCGCGCTGGACGCGGCGCCGCGACGTCAGCGGCGCGGTCAGCATGCCGAGCGGGCGCTGCTGCCGGTGCGTGAGATCGGTCCAGGTGAGCGTGGACTCCAGGGCGAACGACCCGCCCACGTAGGCGGCGTCCCGGAACGTGGACGCGGTGATCTGCAGGGACATCGCCTTCAGCTCGGGCCCGGCCTCGGCCGCGATCGCCCACGCCGCGTAGCCCAGGTAGCTCGGCCCGAACGTGGCGAACGAGCCGTGGAACCAGGGCTGCCGCTTCAGCCATTCGACGGTGGCGAGCCCGTCGGCGCGCTCGCTGCCGAGGGGGTCGAACTCGCCGCCGGACCCGGAGGTCCCGCGCGCGCTCTGCACGACCAGCTGGAAACCGAACGGGACGAACAGCAGGCCGTTGGCGAGGGCGGCGGGCCCGCGCCGCCCGTAGGGGGTCCGGACGAGGATGGTGGGCGGCTTCCGGACCCCGATCGGCACGTACCGGTCGGCGAGGAGCGTGACCCCGTCCGGCATGGCCACCGGCAGGTCGCGCTGGACGGTGTAGGGGGCCAGCCCTCCCGGCCAGGAGAGCCCGCCCGGCCACGGCAGCCCGCCCGGCCAGGGGAGCCCTCTGGGCCATGACAGCCCCCGGGGCAGCCTGATCGGCGGGACGGGCAGTCGGTCCCAAGGCGCCATGCTCTCTCCGAACGCTGCTCTCTCCGAACGCCGCTCGCTCCGAACGCGGTGTCTCCGAACGCTCTTGTCTACTCCTTAGTAAGGTAGCCGACACGGGCCGCGGCCTGCAGGTTCAGGTCCCGGTGACGAGGTCCCACGGGTCGGGTGCGGCGGCGAGCGCGGCGCCGAGGTCGTCGGCCCAGGCGGCCTCGTTCCCGTACTCCTCCCGCCATGACCACAGCCGCAGGGTGATCCGTCGCAGGGGGTGCTCCTCGGTGGCGCCGAGCGCGCCGTGCACCTGGTGCGCGATCTCCGCCGCCCTGCCCGCGGCCCGCGAGGCGTTCGCCTTGGCGGCCGCCACCGCGACCGGGTCGCCGTGGGCGGCGACGGCCGCGCGCACCGCGACGTCCGCCACGGTCGCCTCCCCGGCCAGCTCCGCCAGCATCTGCTGGACGGCCTGGAACCGCCCGATCGGCCGCCCGAACTGCTCCCGCTCGCCCGCGTACCGGACGGACAGGTCCAGCGCCCGGGCCATCGCCCCCGTCAGCTGGACGGCCCGCGCCAGCGCGCCGCGCCGCCGCAGCTCGGCCGCGTCCACCGCGCACGGCGCCGCGGCCTGCGCCGGGGCGGCGGAGAGGACGACCTCGTCGCGCGGCTCACCCGCCACGTTCGCGCCCTCGTTGATCTCCGCGTGCGCGGGATCGACGACGGCGACGAGGCCGCCGCCGAGGACGACCAGGGACCGCGCCGAGCGAGCCCAGGGGACCCGGCGGAACGTCCCGCTCAGGGTGAGGCCGCCGCCGGCCTCGACCGCCTCGACCTCGCCGGACACGGCGGTCATGACGCCGGGGGTCACCCGCAGCCCGGCGTCGGCGAGGAGCCGCCCGGCCAGCAGGGTCTCGGCCAGCGGCACGCTCGCCGCGTGGTACCCGGACGCGCGCAGGACGGCGGCGGCGTCGGCGAGGTCCCCGCCGCTGCCGCCCGCCTCCTCCGGCACTCCCGCCAGCGTCAGGCCCGACTCCTCCAGCGCCTGCCACGGGTCGCCGCCGGCGAGGATCTCGTCCGCGGTGTCTTCCAGAAGCCCCATCAGCGCACTCCCAGGCCGCGGGCGACGATGCCGCGCAGGATCTCGTTGGTGCCGCCCCGCAGCGTGAACCCGGGCGCCTGGACGACCGACTCCGCCAGCGCGCGGGCCAGCGGGTCGGGGGAGCCGGGGTCCGGCTCCACGCCCGCGTGGTCTCGCGCCACCGCGATGACCTCGCGCTCGAACCGCGTCCCGAGGTCCTTGACCAGGGCCGCGGCCAGCTCGGGGGTCTCGCCCCGGGCGAGCGCGCCCGCGACCGCCAGCGACGCCTGCCGCAGCGCCCACAGCCGCGCGGTCAGCCCGCCGAGCGCCCGCCGCGCCCCGGTGCTCCCGGCGCGGCCGTGCAGGAGCCGGATGAGCATGAAGGTGCTCAGCAGCCGTTCGGGGCCGCTGCGCTCGTAGGCCAGCTCGGCGGTGACCTGCCGCCACCCGTCCCCGGGGCGGCCGAGGACGAGCGCGTCCGGCACGAACGCGCCGTCGAGCACGACCTCGTTGAAGTGGTGCTCGCCGGACAGCCCCCGGATCGGCCTGATCGCCACGCGCTCGTCGGGCAGCGGCACGATGAACTGGGTGAGGCCCGCGTGCCGGTCCTCGGAGCGGGGGGCGCTCCGGGCCAGCACGAGGATCGCGTGCGCGAGGTGGGCGCCGCTCGTCCACACCTTGGTGCCGTGCAGCCGCCACCCGTCCCCGTCGCGCTCGGCGCGGGTCCGGACCGACGCCAGGTCGGACCCGGAGTCGGGCTCGCTCATCCCGATCGCGAAGAAGCACTCGCCGCGCGCGATGGCCGGCAGGAACCGCCTCTTCTGCTCCTCGGTGCCGTGGGCGAGGATGGACGGGCCGGTCTGCCGGTCCGCGATCCAGTGCGCCCCCACCGGCGCCCCGGCGGCCAGCAGTTCCTCGATCACCACGAACCGCTCCAGCGGTGAGCGCCCGTGCCCGCCGTAGCGCTCCGGGAGCGTCATGCCCAGCCAGCCGCGCTCGCCGAGCAGGCGGCTGAAAGCGGGGTCGGCGCCGGTGAGCCAGCTGTCGCAGCGGGCCGTGAAGGGCGTCTCGGCCAGGAACTCCCGGACCCGGGCCCGCAGCCCGGCGGTCTCGGGCGGGAGCGTCCCGGGGGTCAGGCCGGGCAGTGCCGCCACATGCACCTCCTTCGTCCAGGGGGACGTTACAGACATGCCCCATCGCCTCGGTCAGCGGCCCCTTACAGGCCGCCGCCTGGCGGGGCGGACGGTTCTCTGGGATCGTTTCCCGGGGATCGTCACCCTTCCGCACACGCGCTCCGCACGGGGGAGAAGACATGTGGCCCGGGTCCAACCCGCCGATGGGACCGCCGCCCGCGGGGCCGCCGCCCGCGGGGCCGGGGCAGCCCGCGCACGGCCTGCCGGAGCCGGGATGGGCGCCGCGGAGGCAGCGCATCAGCCCCGGCGCCGGCTGGTACGCGCTGCCGATCGCCCTGGTCCTGGTCGCGGTGATCGGCTTCTTGGCGATGGCCTGGCTCCTGTGGGACGACTCGGAGGTCGCGAGCGGCCCGGTGGCCGTGGGGGACGCGGAGTCCGGGGTGATCGTCCGGCTCACGGAGGGCTACGACTACTTCGTCTACGTCCGGGAGGGCGGCGCGGCCCCGTACGCGTGCCGGGTCGAGGCGGGGGAGCGGTCCGGGCCCGTCCAGCTCACGAGGAAGAACTCCTGGAGCGCCTCCGCCCGCGCCTCCTACCGCTACACCGCCACGTTCACGGCGCCGGTGTCGGGGGACGCCCGGCTGACCTGCCGGGGCGCCGACGGGCCGGTCCTCGTGGCACCGGACGACAGCGCCAACGGGTATCTCGGCTTCGCCCTGCTGGCCGCGCTCGGCCTCGGCGCCCTGGCCGCCGTCGCGTTCATCGTCACGATCCTCAGGCGCAGCGGCGCCAAGCGCAGGGCCGCGACGGCCGCGGGCCCCTACTTCTGACCGGCCCGGCGCGTCAGGCCGTGAGCTCGCGCTCCAGCGGGGTGCGGAACCGGGGGGTCGCGCGGACGTCGCCGTACCACTCCGCCATGCGCGCCGCCTCCCGCTCGACGGCGGCCTCGGCGTCGGCGCCGACGTCCTCCAGGAGCCGGACGGCGATCTCGCCGTCCTTGCGCTGCGCCCAGCCGCCGACGATGCGCCCGTCCCACCAGACCGACGGCCCGACGTTGCCGTTGCGGTCGAACAGCAGCGGCCCGTGGCCGCCGAGGAACCAGCCGCGCTCCTGCCACCCCATCGGGGTCGGGTCGAGCGCGGGCAGCAGCGCCGCCCACGGCTCCGGCGCGGGCGCGGGCTCCAGGTCGTCGGACAGGACGAGACCGGTGCCTCCGCCGAGGTCGACCTCGGTGACGTCCAGGAGCGCGAGGGCCTTCTTGACGTCGCCGGCGCTCCAGCCCGTCCACCACTTCAGGTCGGAGGCGGGGGCGGGGCCGAACGCGCGCAGCCAGCGCCGGACGAGGTCGGCGCGGGCCTCGGCGGCGGGGGACTCGTCGACCCCGCCGGGAAGCCAAGTCTCGACGGGCGACCACACGTACTGGCTGCTCGTCCACGACCCGTTCGGCCGCCCCCGCACGATGCGGCCCTCGCAGCCGAGCGTGACCAGGACCCAGGTCGTGATGCTCGTCGGCCGCGAGTAGGACTTGCCGGGCGCCGGGTCGACCTGCGTCCGCAGCAGGGGCACTTCGGCGCTGAGCTGCGCGCCCGTCGCCGCCCCGCGCGCCAGCAGCGCCCGGTGGGCGGCCTCCTCGGCCTCGGCGAACAGGGCCCGCGCGTCGGCGATGTCGCTGCCGCGCTCGATCAGCCGGCCGTAGGTGGCGCGCTGCTTGGCCGCCAGCGCGTTCGCCGTGGACGCCTGCAGGACCGGGACCAGCTCCGTCGGGGCGACGAACATCGTCCGGCGCATCGCGAGCATCCGCAGCAGCGCGCGGTCGTCGTACAGGGCCTTCTCCACCGCCGCGGGGACCGCGTGGAGGCTGCGGGCCGCGACCGACAGGAAGACGGTGGCCGGGTCCGTGGCGTGCAGGACCACCATCGACCGGGCGATCTCGAGGACGTCGTCGGTCCTCGCCGGGGGGCAGAGCCGGTGGCGGAGCGCGAGCCGGGCCCGGCGCTCCGCCACGTTCATCGAACGCATGAGCGAATCATAGTCCGGATCAGCCGTTGTTGGAGATCCTCACGACGACCTGGTCCTTGGTGACGGACTGCACCGAGACGTCGATCCCCTCGACCTGCTGCTGCCCGTCCCCGACCGGCACCGTCACATTCCGGCCGCCGATCCTGAGGGTGACCGTCTCGCCCTGGACGCTCACCAGCTCGGCCTTCATCCCGAGGACGGACGCGCTCGCCTCGACGCCGCGGTCGAAGGTCACCGTGCACGAGTTGAGGTCGCAGGAGGTCTTGCTGTTCTCGCCGCCGCACGCGGCCGCGGCGCCGAGGGGCAGCAGGACGAAGGGGAGTACGGCCAGCTTCCGCCGAAGGGGAAAGGAGGTCGAGGTCATGCCGGGGAGTCTAGGCGGGCGGGGCGGCCGCCCGCGCCCTCCCCGAGGCGGATCCGCGCGGCGCGAATGTCGCCCCTCGCGGTGATGGCGCTGGATCTCCGGATGACCTCGTGTTTCGCTGGACGGGTGGACTTCACTGGAGGGACGGCCGGGGACGACTTGGAGGACGCCGAGGACGCGCCGATGCTCGGCCCGGTGGTGTGCGCCGCGCTCGGCATGGAGGCGCGCGCGTTACGGCGCGGCCTGACCCGCACGCCCGTCGTGGTCGTCGGCTACCGGGCGCGGCGCGCCGACCGGCTTCCGGTCGCCTGCGCCGCCCTCGTCGTCGCCGGGTTCGGCGGCGCGCTCGACGAGCGGCTGCGGCCCGGCGACGTCCTCGTCGCGGAGGAGATCCGCGGTCCCGGCGCGGGCGGGAAGGCGGTGCCGTGCGCCGCGCCGCGCCTGCTCGCCGAGGAGCTGATCCGGGACGGGCTGAGCGCGCAGGTCGGCCCCCTGGCCACCACCGACCACGTCGTCCGCGGCGCGGAGCGCGCGCTGCTCGCGGCGCAGGGGGCCCGGCTGGCGGACATGGAGTCGGCGCTCGTCGCCGAGCGCGCGGGGACGCTGCCGGTCGCCGCCGTCCGCGTCGTCGTCGACGGCCCGGGCCACCCCCTGTGGCACCCGGGCATCGTCCGCCGCGGGCTGGCGGGGCGGCGCGTCCTGGCCCGTGTCGGCCCCGCCCTGGAGCGCTGGAGCGTCCTGCTCGTGCGGGGCGAGGAGGGCACGAGCGAGGGAAGCGCGGCCGGCCGGGCCTGAGCGCGGCTCAGCCGTGCCCCGAACCGTGGTCCGGCCCGTGGTTGTCCCCCTGGACGATCTTGCCACCGAGGTCCTTGCGCAGCGTCTCCAGCGTCTGCTCCTGGCTGACGACCACCCAGCGCGCCCCGACCAGGTACGTCCCGCCCCAGGGCTTGGCCTCCTCCAGCCAGGCGTTCATGCCGCTGTCGGTGGTGAAGCTCAGCAGGACGTAGCGCCCTGTCGCGTTCTTGCAGTTCCCCTGCTCCAGATCCTTGACCTTGCGCTTCCCGGTCAGGGAGCAGTCCGTCTGCTGCGCCAGCTCCGCCAGGCTCGCCGGCTTCGCGGCCTTGCCGCCGCCCGCCGCGTCCGACTTCGCGGAGCAGCCGGCCGCCAGCGGCAGCGCCAGCGCGGCGGCGCACAGCGGCAGCGTCTTCATGAGGCCGAGCCTCGTCAGGCCGAGATGGTGTCGGGAACCCATCGCTGTTCCTCTCCGGGGTGAGACACGCGATTCGAGGAACCAATACGCGCCCCACCCCGGAAGGGTTCATCCAGCCTCAGCCCCCGGAGGACCCAGGTCGCCGCCGGGCTCGGGTCGCCGGTCGGTTCAGGTCATCATGCGGGCGCCGGCGGCGGCGCGGACGGCGGGGTCCTCGGCGTCGTCGTGGTGGAGCCGCCGCAGCCGCAGCGACGTCTCGCGCGTGAGCGGCGCGGTCCGGGCGGCCTCGGCCCGCACGCCCTCCTCGCAGTCCCACAGCCCTTCGACGGTGTAGGACTCGGCGGTGTGCGGGGCGGTTCTCGTCAACGCGGTCAGGATGCGGGGTCTCAGATAGGCGTAGGTCGACTCGGTCCAAGCGGTCTTCAACAGCGGGACGGCCTCGCCCGCGCGCAGGCGCCCCAGCCCCTCGATCGGGCTCGCGGCGTCGGCCCAGTCGCGCCGGGCGACGGCGCCGTTCAGCTCGTCCATCAGCAGGGGGATGTCCTGGCGGGTGCCGTACCGGGCGAGGATGCGGAGCCCCATGTCGGCGCAGCCGCCCCGCTCCGCGGCCCACATCCGCGCCCGCGGCAGCGTCTCCGGCCCGTACTCCCGCAGCGCCCGGCACACCGCGCCGCCGAACCTGCTCGGCCGCTGGGGCAGCAGCTCCTCCGCGAGGTCCAGCAGCGCGAGCGTCCGGCGGCGGCCCAGCTCGAATATCGCCGCGATGGCGCCCTCGCCGCGGCGCCGCGCGAGATCGAGCAGCTCGGCCTCGCTCTGCCCCTCCCGCCCGGAGGCGGGGACCATCGCGCGGCGCGCCGCCCGCCCCGCCTCCCGGTGCCGCGCCAGCGCCTCGGCCACCCGCGGCTGCCGCGCCGCCCACGCCTCGATCACCGGGTTGTACCGGCCCGGGATGAGCAGCGCCAGGTCGGCGTCGTCGCACCGCGCCGCGACCAGGGAGTCCAGGCCGGCCGCGAGCGACGGGTCCTCGAGATCGATGAGCTCGGCGACCGCGTCGAACCACTGCGCGCCCTCCTCGGCGTACCGGCGCAGCGGCACGGCCGCCTCCCGCCGGCTCAGCCGCACCAGGTCGGCGAGCACGCCCAGCGCCAGGTCCACCCGCCACTCGTCGGGGTCGGTATGGTCCGACGGATCGAACAGATGCTCCGCGACCGGCCCCGCGGGCAGCTCCAGATCCACCATCAACCGGGCGTAGTACAGCCGCCGCGACTCGCACTGCCGATCCCAGCGCGGATCACGCCGGACGCAGGCGTAGACGTACTCGCCCGCGCCGCGCGTGTCCGCCGCGCGGCGCGCGGCCCTTCCGAGTCCACGCTGCAGTTGACCGTGCAGCGTGCCCGCCGATTCCAACACGACCTCGTTGCTCACCCCAGCAGAATGCGCACCGAACCAGATATCGGGCAAGTGCTTTAGCCCGCGTTTACCCAGGAAGACGCCCTGTGGAACCCGTCACAGGCTCCGCTGGGCGATCCAGGACGCGTGCAGGTCCGCGTAGACGCCGGGCTCGGCGACGAGTTCGGCGTGCGGGCCGCGCTGGACGATCCGCCCCGCCTCGAACACGATCACCTCGTCCGCCGCCTCGGCCGTCGACAGCCGGTGCGCGATCGAGATCGCCGTGCGGCCCCGCGTCACGCCGTCCAGCGCCCGCTGGAGCCGGACCTCGGTCGCCGGGTCCACCGCGGAGGTCGCCTCGTCCAGGACGAGCAGGTCCGGGTCGGCGATGTAGGCGCGGGCCAGCGCGACGAGCTGCCGCTCGCCCGCCGACAGCGACTCGCCGCGCTGCCCCACGGGCGTGGCGAGGCCCTGCGGGAGGCCGTCCAGCCAGTCGGCCAGGCCCAACTCGGTCAGCGCGAGGACGAGGTCGTCGTCGGACGCCTCCGGCCGCCCGTACCGGATGTTGTCGGCGAGCGAGGCGTCGAACAGGAACCCGTCCTGCGGCACCATGACGATCCGCTCGCGCAGCGACGAGAACCGGACCCGGTCGAGAGGCACGCCGTCCACCAGGACGCGGCCGGACACCGGGTCCATGAGCCGGGTGAGGAGCTTGGCGAACGTCGTCTTGCCCGACCCGGTCTGCCCGACGATCGCGACGCGGCTGCGCGGCGCGATCTCGACGTTCACGTCGTGCAGGACGGGCGGCCCGCCCGGGTAGGCGAACCCCACCGACTCGAACCGCACCTCGATGGGGCCGCGCGGCAGCGTCTCGCCCGCCTCGCCGGGGTCGGCCACGTCCGGGACGGTGTCCAGGACGCCGAGCACCCGCCGCCAGCCCGCGATCGCGTTCTGCGCCTCGTTCAGGACCTCGGTGGCGGTCTGCATCGGGCTGACGAACAGCGTGACCAGGAACAGGAACGCGACGAGCCGCCCCGCCGACACCTCCCCGGCGACGCCGAGCAGCGTCCCGGCGATGACGACGGCGGCGGTGGCGAAGGCCGCCACCAGCTCGCTGACCGGGAACGTGAGCGCGACCATCGCCTGGGCCCGGGTCTGCGCCGACCGGTAGGCCTCCACGGTCTCGTCCACCCGCCGGCCCGTGCGCTCCTCCGAGGCGTAGGCGCGGATCACCGGGGCGCCCACGACCGACTCGCTGACCGCCGCCAACAGGTCGCCCATCCGCTCCCGCACCCGCATGTACGCCCTCGACAGGATCCGCTGGAAGCGGCGCAGCGCGAACGCCAGCGGGAAGAACGCCGCCCACACCAGCAGCGCGAGCGGCCACGAGTAGACGACCATCAGCACGCTCGCGACGACCAGCTGCCCGATCGACACGATGAACATCAGCCCGCCCGACTGCATGAACTGGCTGATCTGGTCGACGTCGCCGGTCACCCGCGACACCAGCGCGCCCCGCCGCTCCCCGCTCTGGGTGAGCATCGACAGGTCGTGGACGTGCCGGAACGCCCGGATCCGCAGCGACGCCAGGCCGCCCTCGGACGTCCTGTACAGGCGCACGTTCATCAGGTACGCGCACACGGCCGTCACCAGCACGGCCGCCGCGCACAGCAGCACCGCCGTCCGGATGAAGGCGATGTCGGGCCCGTCCGCGCGCCCGAGCCCCTTGTCGATCGTCTGCTGGACGGCGACGGGCACCACCACGCGCCCGGCCGTCGACACCAGCGCGAGCGCCAGGGTCCCGGCGAGGCCGGCCCGGAACTCCGGGCTCAGCCGCAGCCCGCGCCGCAGCGTGCTGATCGCGCCCTCCGCGGCGGTGTCGCTCAGTCCGGGGGCGCCGCTCGGCTTCGAGGCCGTGTCGATCACCGTCATGCCAGGGCCTCCTCGCCGCCCTCGACCGCTTCCTGCTCCGCCTCGGCCCGCTCGTAGGCGTTGACGAGGTTGCGGTAGCCCTCGGAGCTCTCCAGCAGTTCGGTGTGGGAGCCGCGCGCGATGACGCGGCCGTGCTCCATGTAGACGACCTCGTCGGCGAGCGAGATCGTGGCCTTGCGGTAGGCGACCACCACGACGGTCGCGCCGCCGGACTCGCCGGTCTGGGCCTCCCGCAGGCTCTGCAGGATGCGCGCCTCGACCTGCGGGTCGACGCTGGACGTCGCGTCGTCCAGGACGAGCAGCCGGGGCCGCCGCACCAGCGCCCGCGCCAGCGCGAGCCGCTGGCGCTGGCCGCCCGACAGGGTCGCCCCGCGCTCGCCCACCCTCGTGTCGAGCCCCTCCGCGAGTGCCGCGACGAACCCCTCGGCCTGGGCGAGCCGCAGCGCCTCCCAGACCCGCTCGTCCGGGACGTCGAGGCCGAGCGTCACGTTGCCGCGCACGGTGTCGTCGAACAGGAACGTCTGCTGCGGGACGAGCGCCGCCGTCGCCGCCACCCCGCCGCGCCGCACGTCCCGGAGGTCGACGCCGTCCAGCAGGACGGACCCGTCCGCCGGGTCGACCAGCCGGACGAGCAGCGAGGTGAGCGTGGACTTGCCCGACCCCGTCGGCCCGACGACCGCGATCGTCCGGCCGGGCGACGCGGCGAACGACACGTCGTGCAGGACGCGGTGCCGCGAGTCCGACCCGCCGCTCGCGTCCTCGTAGGCGAACCTGACCTCCCGGACCTGGAGCTCGGTCGCCGCGCCCTCCGGCGCGTCCAGCGAGGCGTCCCCGAACGGCAGGGACCCCGTCGCGTCCAGGACGCCGCGGACGCGCTTCCACCCGACGACGCTGCGCGGCACCTCGCCCAGCACCCAGCCCAGCGCCCGGATCGGCCACGACAGCAGCGTGAACAGGTAGGCGACGTTGACCAGGTCGCCCGGCGACATCGCGCCCGACTCCAGCCGCAGCGACCCGATCAGCAGGACGGCCAGCACCCCGAGGTTCGGCAGCGCCTCCAGCACCGGGTCGAACAGCCCGCGGATGCGGCCGACCGCGATGTTGGCGTCCCGCAGCTCCCGCGCCCGCTCGGCGAACCGCTCCGTCTCCGCCGCCTCCCGGCCGAGGGTCTTGACCACCAGGCCGCCCTCGAAGCTCTCGTGCGCGACCTCGCTGACCTCCGCGCGCAGCTGCTGCGCGCGGGTCGCCACCGGGGACAGCCGCCGCTGGTACACCACGTTGATGAGCGCCACCGCCGGGAACACCAGGAACCCGACCCCGGCCACGACCAGGTCGGTGAACAGGATCGACACCGCGGCGATCAGCAGCATGAACACGACGCCGACCGCCATCGGCAGCGGCGCGATCGGCGCCCACACCGCCTCGACGTCGGCGTTGGCGTTCGACAGCAGCTGCCCGGTCGGGTGCCGGTGGTGCCACGCCAGCGGAAGCCGCAGGTACTGCCGGGTCACCGCGCGCCTGTAGGACGCCTGCAGGCGGTACTGCATGAGCCCCGCGTAGAACCGGCGCCCCGCGACGCCGAGCGCCTTCAGCAGCGCCACCGCCAGGATGAGGGCCGCCGCCCCGGACAGCGCCCCGGCGGTCGTGTGCCCCGACTCGAACGCGGGCAGCACGACGTGGCCGGTCGCCCAGCCCAGGACCTGCGCGGTCCCCACGGTCATCGCCGCGTACAGGCCGCTCGCGAGCACCGACAGCGTGAACACCCGCGGCTCCGCCTTCACCGCCACCCACAGGACGCCCATGCCCTCCCGGAGGACATGGGGACTGACGCGTCTGGACGCAGGTGGCACGGCGACTCCTCGATCACGGCGGTACCCGGGAAATGGCCCCCTCGCGACCGCGCCGGGGGGTTTGCGGGGCTGGATATTGCCTACCATCCGGCCAGCGCGCTTATTCCCGGTCGGCCCGCCACGGCCTACGATCGGTCGATGAGCACGCCCGAGGACGACCCCGCGCCGTCCGCCCCGAAGCGGGACGGTTCCGGCCCGGTGGCCCCCGGCCCGGTCCGCCGCGAACGGCTGGAGCTCGCCGCCGCGCTGGCCGAGGCGGGTCCGGACGCGCCCACCGAGTGCGCCGGCTGGGACGCCCGCGACCTGGCCGCCCATCTGGTCGTCCGCGAGGGGCGCCCCGACGCCGCCCCCGGGATCCTGCTGCCCCCGCTGTCGTTCTACACCGAGCGCGTACGGCGGCGGACGGCCCGCGCGGTGCCGTTCGAACGGCTGGTGGAACGGTTCGCGCAGGGGCCGCCGAAGTTCTCGCCCTACGCCCTTCCCGGAGTCGACAAAAACGCCAACGCCGTCGAGTTCTTTGTTCACCATGAGGACATCCGGCGCGCGCGTCCCGACTGGGAGCCCCGCGACCTCTCGCCGGAACTCGAAGAACTCCTCTGGCGAAGGATAAGAATTGCCCGCTTTGTCCTACGAAAAGTTCAGGTCGAGGTAACCTTCGTCCAGCCCGACGGGCGGGCCGTCCGGGTGTCCGGCGGCGGCCGCGGAGCCGTCCGCGTACATGGCCCGGTAGGCGAACTGGTCCTGTGGGCACTGGGCCGCCGGGACGTCGCGAAGGTCCGCCTCACCGGCGCCACGGACGCTGTCAAGACCCTGACCGAGACGGGTTGGAGTCTTTAACGGGCAGGTAACGGCAGGGTTCGCCGAGAGGAGAAACGCAAGTGTTGCGGCTCCTCCGCTTTACGCGGAAGCGGTGATACGGTGGGGCTGTCGGTTGCAGTCGTGGTTCTCGATCGTTCAGACGCCCGCGAACTGATGGCAGCGGGCGTTTTGGCTTTTCCGGGACCGTACCGGGGGCGAGAGCGTTCCGCAGCGACCGCACGGGCCCGCGAGGTGTGGGCCCAGGTTTTGCCGCAAGGAGAAAGACATGCCCCAGCAGGGCACCGTGAAGTGGTTCAACGCCGAGAAGGGCTTCGGCTTCATCGCCGTGGACGGCGGCGGGCCGGACGTCTTCGTGCACTACTCGGCCATCCAGAGCTCCGGGTACCGCACCCTGGACGAGAACCAGCGCGTCCAGTTCGAGGTCACGCAGGGTAACCGTGGCCCGCAGGCCGACCAGGTCGTCCCCCTGTAACGCCCGCCAGTCGTACGCGGCAGAGCCCGCCCCCCACCGCCAGGGGGAGGCGGGCTCTGTTTAATTGCGTTTTTCTCCTTCTTCGGGCCTTGGCGGCCCTCCATCGTCGATAAACGCGGGCGATCGCTGGCATCGCTTCGTCTCGCCTTGCGGCTCGCTTCGCGATCAGGTTCTTGCTTCGCTCGAACCTGCCTTTGGACGCGATCGCCACGGATACAGGTCGTCGCGTGGTTGCGGCGGTGGCTGGTGTCGGTGCGCCCCTCCCCGTGCCTGCCGGCCTTCGGGCCTGGCGGCCCTTGGCCTCGCGTTCGCGGTGGGTTCGTCCTTCGGGCCTGGCGGCCCTTGGCCTCGCGTTCGCGGTGGGGGCGTCCTTTGGGCCTGGCGGCCCTTGGCCTCGGGTCCGCGGTGGGGGCGTCCTTTGGGCCTGGCGGCCCTTGGCCTCGGGTCCGCGGTGGGTTCGTCCTTCGGGCCTGGCGGCCCTTGGCCTCGGGTCCGCGGTGGGTTCGTCCTTCGGGCCTGGCGGCCCTTGGCCTCGCGTTCGTGGTGGGGGCGTCCTTTGGGCCTGGCGGCCCTTGGCCTCGGGTCTGCGATGGTTTTGTGCTCCTGGCCTGGTGGCCCTTGGCCTCGGGGCCGTGATGGTTCCGGCCTTCGGGCCCGGCGGCCCTTGGGTCGTGTCCGGCTGGTTTGTACTCCGGGTCTCGCGGCCCTGGGGCTCGTGTTCGGTGGGCGGGTCGCCATCGGGTCGGGTGGGGCTGGCGGGGGCTTGCTTTGCTTGAAGCTTGGGTCGGGGGCTGGGAGTTGTGGTGTCTGCGGGGGTTGGGCTGGGGGGTCGTTGGGGGTTCGTACGGCTGCAATAAACTCAGGTGCATGTCCGTGGGAACGTCCGAAATGGTGGTCCGGCAGGTCGGTGTGCCAGTGGTGGGCCTTGAGCGGGGCGCCTTGTGACGCCTGGGCGTGAACGTGGGCTGACCGCGGTGTTGTGCGCTGCGGGGGCCGGGCTTGTGCTGCTCGCCGCTGGGCGTACCTGGGCCACTGTCAAGGCGCAGGGGTCCATTACGCCGTTCACCCAGCAGCTGACGGGGGGCGACCTCGGGGGTGCACCTGGGGCGTTGGGGTGGGCCGGGCTTGCTGGGCTCGCGGCGTTGTTGGCTACGCGGGGGCGGGTTCGGGCTGGGGTCGGGGTGCTCATCGCCCTGTTCGGGGTCGGTATCGCCTACGCGTCCACGGTGGCCGTTCAGCGGTCCAGTGTGCTGGCGGCCGCCGGTGACAAGAGCGCTTTGCTGAGGCTCGGCGCGCATCCCTTGCTGGACGTCAACCTGTGGTGGGTGGTGTCCGTGGCCGGCGGGGTCGTGCTGGTCGTGGCCGGAATGCTCACCGCCGTGCGCTCTGCGCACTGGCCTGGGATGTCGGCCCGGTACGAGCGCACCGCGCCGCGCCGGGCGGCGGAGGACGACCCGTCCGCCATGTGGAAGTCGCTCGACCGCGGCGAGGACCCGACCGCGCACGAGCGGTCGTGAGCGCCGACGGTGGCGGGGTCGTGCTCGTGGTCGAGCACGACCCCGCCGTCGCCGAGCTGGAGCGCCGCTACCTGGCCCGGGAGGGCTTCGACGTCGAGATCGAGGGCGATCCCGCCCGGGCGGCCGCCGCGGCGCAGCGCCGCCGGCCCGACGTCGTCGTCCTGGACCTGTCCACCTCCGCGCTGCCCGCCGACCTGTACCGGCGCGTCGCCGACGCCGCCCGGCCCGCCCCCGTCGTCGCCGTCACCGGGCCCCTCGACCCGGCGGTCGCGCACCTGCTCGGCGACCACCGCGTCGACCGGCCCTTCGGGCCCCGCGTCCTCGTCGCCGCCGTCGCCGAGGCCCTGCGCGCCGGCGGCCCCGCCGAGGCGCCCGGACCCCTGCGCGCCGGACGTATCGCCCTCGACCCGCGCGACCGGGCGGCCGTCGTCGGCGACCGCCGCGTCGCCCTCACCGTCACCGAGTTCGACCTCCTCGAGTTCCTGATGGCCAACCCCGGCCGCGTCTTCACCCGCGAGCAGCTCCTCGACGCCGCGTGGGGACCCGGAGCCGGAGCCGGAAGCCGCACCGTCGACGTCCACGTCGCGCAGTTGCGGGCCAAACTCGGAGACGGCAGCCCCATCCGGACGGTGCGCGGCGTCGGCTACGTCCTCGACACCTGATCGCGTTTAGGGTGAAGTCGTGACTCGCGTATCCGTACCTCAGCGCGGCTCGCGGGCGCGGGCGCTCGCGCCGCAAGCGGCGGTGCTGGGCGGGGTCGCGGCCGGGGTCCTGGTGGTGGCGTTCGGCGCGGACCCCAACGAACCGGGCCACTACCCCGGGTGCCCTTTCCTCGGGCTGACCGGGTTCTACTGCCCCGGTTGCGGAATGACGCGGCTCGTCTACGCGCTCACACACGGGCACGTCGGCGTCGCGTTCGGGCTCAACCCGCTGCTGTTCGTCCTGCTGCCCGTCTTCGGCTACCTGTACGTGCGGTGGACGGTCACGACCGCGCGGGGACTGCCGATGCGGTCCGTCCTGTTCAAGCCGGCCGTCGCGTATTCGTTCGTCGGCCTTCTCATCGTCTACTGGATCGTGCGCAACCTGCCGTTCGCGCACGTGCTCGCGCCCTGACGCGCGCGGCCCGGCCGGTGGGGACCCGGACGGCCCTCCCGGGTGCGGGGCGCGTCGGAGGGGGCGGCTACGATCGGTGCACGGAACGACCTGAAATAGGGGGCCTGCGACCTTGAGCGTTTTGGACGAGATCATCGACGGCGTCCGGGCCGATCTCGCCGACAGGCAGCGCGAGGTCCCGCTCGACGCCCTCAAGGAGCGGGCGGCGAAGGCCCCGGCCCCCAAGGACGCGCTCGGCGCGCTGCGCGGGCAGGGCGTCTCGGTCATCGCCGAGGTCAAGCGGAGCAGCCCGTCCAAGGGCGCGCTCGCCGCGATCGCCGACCCCGCCGCGCTCGCCCGCGACTACGAGGCCGGCGGCGCCAAGGTCATCAGCGTGCTGACCGAGCGGCGCCGGTTCGGCGGCAGCCTCGCCGACCTCGCCGAGGTCCGCGCCAACGTCGACGTCGCCGTCCTGCGCAAGGACTTCATCGTCACCTCCTACCAGCTGTGGGAGGCGCGGGCCGCGGGCGCCGACATGGCGCTGCTGATCGTCGCCGCGCTGGAGCAGGACGCCCTCGTCTCGCTGGTCGAGCGCGCCGAGTCGATCGGGCTGGTGCCGCTCGTCGAGGTGCACACCGAGGAGGAGGCCGCCCGCGCGGTGGACGCGGGCGCCAAGGTCATCGGCGTGAACGCCCGCGATCTGCGCACCCTGCAGGTCGACCGCGGCGTGTTCGCCCGGGTCGCCCCCCTGATCCCCAAGGACGTCGTGAAGGTCGCCGAGTCCGGGGTGCGGGGCCCGCACGACCTGCTCGCCTACGCCTCCAGCGGCGCCGACGCGGTGCTGGTGGGGGAGAGCCTCGTGATCGGCAAGGACCCGCGCGCCGCCGTCGCCGACCTCGTCGCCGCCGGCGCCCACCCGGCGCTGCGGCAGAGCGGCTGAGGCACCGGGCGGCCCTCCGCCCTCGACGACTGGATAGGCTACGGACATGCAGGTCGAACCGCTCCGGGAGCGATGGCGGGGCTGATCCAGGACCCCAGTGACCGGATCAGCAGCCTCTCCCACGACAGGACGCGTTTTCTCATGACCATGGACACCGCCGCGCGCGGTGCTGGAGCCCTGCCCGACGCCACGGGCCACTTCGGCCGCTTCGGCGGGCGGTTCGCCCCCGAGGCCCTCATGGCGGCCCTGGACGAACTCGCCCGCGAGTTCGAGACCGCCAAGAACGACCCCGCCTTCAACGCCGAGATGGAGGACCTCCTCGCGAACTACGCGGGCCGCCCCAGCCTCCTGACGGAGGCCGCGCGCTTCTCCGAGCACGCGGGCGCCCGGGTGCTGCTCAAGCGCGAGGACCTCAACCACACCGGCTCCCACAAGATCAACAATGTGCTCGGCCAGGCCCTGCTCACCAAGCGGATGGGCAAGAGCCGCGTGATCGCCGAGACCGGCGCCGGCCAGCACGGCGTCGCCACCGCCACGGCCGCGGCGCTGCTCGGCCTGAGCTGCACCGTCTACATGGGCGAGGTCGACACCGAGCGGCAGGCCCTCAACGTCGCCCGGATGCGGATGCTCGGCGCCGAGGTCATCCCCGTGCGGACCGGCAGCCGCACCCTCAAGGACGCCTGCAACGAGGCGTTCCGCGACTGGGTCGCCACCGTCGACGACACCCACTACTGCATCGGCTCGGTGATGGGCCCGCACCCGTTCCCGCTGATGGTCCGCGACTTCCAGCGCGTCATCGGCGTCGAGGCCCGGCGGCAGTGCGTGGAGATGACCGGCGCCCTCCCGGACGCCGTCGTCGCCTGCGTCGGCGGCGGCTCCAACGCGATCGGCACCTTCCACGCCTTCGTCGGCGACGAGTCCGTCCGGCTGTACGGCTTCGAGGCGGGCGGCGACGGCGTCGCCACCGGCAAGCACGCCGCGACCCTCGTCGGCGGCTCCCTCGGCGTCATCCACGGCATGCGGACCTACCTGCTGCAGGACGACGACGGCCAGACCATGGAGACCCACTCGATCTCCGCCGGGCTCGACTACCCCGGCGTCGGCCCCGAGCACTCCTGGCTGCACGACACCGGCCGCGCCGAGTACCGCGAGATCACCGACGCCGAGGCGATGGACGCGTTCGCGCTGCTGTGCCGCACCGAGGGCATCATCCCGGCGATCGAGTCCGCGCACGCGCTCGCCGGCGCGCTGAAGGTCGGCAAGGAGCTCGGCCCCGACGCCACGATCGTCGTCTGCCTGTCCGGACGGGGCGACAAGGACATGCACACGGCCGCCGCCTTCTTCGGCCTGATGCCCGAGGGAGAGAACGCGTGACCGTCCAGACCGCCTACGACAAGGCCAAGGCCGACGGGCGCGCCGCCCTCGTCGGCTACCTGCCCGCGGGCTTCCCCACCTACGAGGGCGCCGTCGAGGCCGCCAAGACCATGGTGGACGCGGGCTGCGACGTCATCGAGATCGGCCTGCCCTACACCGACCCGATGATGGACGGCCCCACCATCCAGGACGCCGTCCACCAGGCGCTCGTCGGCGGGATCCGCGTCGCCGACGTCTTCCGCACCGTCGAGGCCGTCGCCGCCACCGGCGTCCCCACCCTCGTCATGACGTACTGGAACCCCGTCGACCACTACGGCGTCGACCGGTTCGCCCGCGACCTCGCCGCCGCCGGCGGCGCCGGCCTGATCACGCCCGACCTCACGCCCGAGGAGGGCGGGGCGTGGCTGGAGGCCTCCGACGCCCACGGCCTCGACCGGGTGTTCCTCGTCGCGCTCAGCTCCACCGACGAGCGCATCGAGACGATCACCCGGGCGTGCCGCGGCTTCGTCTACGCGGCGTCGCTGATGGGCGTCACCGGCGCCCGCTCCGCCCTCGACACCGGCGCCCCGCGCCTGGTGGAGCGGACCCGCGCCGTCCTGGACAAGGCCGGCCGGGACCTGCCCGTCGGCCTCGGCCTCGGCGTCGGAACCGGCGCCCAGGCCGCCGAGGTCGCCGGGTTCGCCGACGGCGTGATCGTCGGTTCGGCGTTCATCCGCCGGCTGCTGGACGCCCCCGACCTCGCCTCCGGGCTCGCCGGGGTCCGGGCGCTCACCGAGGAGCTGGCCGCGGGCGTCCGGCACGGCCGCTGATCGTTCCGGACAGGCCGCGGCGTCCGCGCGGGACCGGCGAAACCCGGCTCCGCGCGGACGCCCGCCCACGTCGCGGGAACTCGGGGCGGTCCGGGCGGAGTTGAAGGCTTGAGGCGCCGCCGCTCTCCAATAGGGTGTGACCGCCGGCACAGGCGGTCGCGGGAGGATCAGATGACGCAAGAGATGACGGCGAAGAGCCGGGCGGGGGCTGCGGAGCAGCCGCTGCCGCCCGCGTGGCTCCAGGCCGCGGCGTGGGTGCTGACCCTCGCCGGCCTCGGCATCTCCGTCTACCTGACGATCTCGCACTACGACGAGGGCGCCCTGGTGTGCTCGGCGTCCCGGACGGTGGACTGCCACGCCGTCACCACCAGCGAGTACTCCACCCTGGCGGGCGTCCCGATGCCGCTGTTCGGCCTCGCGTTCTTCGTGGCGTTCGGCGCGCTGCTGACGCCGTGGGCGCTGCGGTCGACCTGGGCGCCGCTGCGCTGGGGGCGGGTCGCGGCCACCTCGGTGGGCGTGCTGTTCGTGGTCTACCTGGTGACCGTCGAGCTGGCGCTCCTGCACAAGATCTGCCTGTGGTGCACCGGCGTCCACGTCATCACCGTCCTGCTGTTCCTCCTCGTCCTGGCCGACGAATTCCGGCGGGTCGGCCAGGTCGACTAGTCTCGCCGCCGTAGCGCGCCGCACCGTGCCGGCGCTGTTCCGCACGCATAGGAGAACCAATGAGCAAGGCCGCACGAGAGCGGTCCGCGAGGGAGCGCCTGGCCGCCGAGCGCAAGCGGCAGGCGGCGCGGGAGAAGCAGCGGCGGCTGCTCGCCATCGTCCTCGGGTCGGTGGTGGCCGTGGCGGTGATCGTGGTCGCGACCGTCCTCGTCATCGACCAGAAGAACAAGAACGGCCGCGCCGAGGTGCACAAGGGCGCGCTCGCCCCCCTCAGCCGCCAGGCCGACGGCTCCATCCTGATGGCGCAGTCCGGGGTCGCCAAGCCGCAGCTGGAGATCTTCGAGGACTTCCAGTGCCCGATCTGCAAGCAGTTCGAGGAGGCGACCGGCCAGACCGTCCAGAACCTCGCCCAGCAGGGCAAGGTCAAGGTCGTCTACCGGCCGTTCCACCTGTTCGGCCAGCAGAAGGACCCCGTCCGGATCAACTCGCTGCGCGCGGCCGAGGCCGCCCTGTGCGTCCCGGCCGACAAGTGGGTCTCCTACCACGACGCGCTCTTCAAGTTCCAGCCCCCCGAGGGCGAGAAGGGCTTCTCGCCCGACGACCTCGTCAAGTGGGGCAAGGACGTCGGCGTCACCGACCCGAACTTCGAGAAGTGCGTGCGGGACGGGCAGAAGAAGTCCACGGTCGACGCGATGACCAAGTACGCCCTGCAGGACCGCGGCGTCCAGGGCACGCCGACCGTCTTCCTCGACGGCAAGCAGCTCGACCAGTCGCAGTTCATGAACCCCGCCGCCCTGCGGGCGACGATCGAGTCCGCGGCGGCCGCCGCCAAGTGACCGGCCGCGTCCACGACGCCTGAACCCCGAGCGCCGCGCCGTCCCCTCCCGGGCGGCGCGGCGCCGCGTTTTCCCGGCCCGGCACCCCCTTCCCCGCTACGCTCGTAGTCGCTCACGTATACGCAGAGTCACGATCGGGGGATCGATGAGCGACCAGGGCAGGGAGCCGTCCGCGCGCGAGAGGCTCGCGGACCGGCAGGCGCGGGCCGCGGCCCGGCAGCGGCGCCAGAGGATGCTGCTCGTCATCCTCGGCGCCCTCGCCGTGGTCGCGGTCGCGGTCGTGGCGGGCGTCGTCACGCTCAACCGGCACGGCGAGAAGCCGCTGGAGAAGTCCTACCAGGGCGCCCTGGCGCCCGCCGCCCGCCAGCGGGACGGGTCCGTCGCGATGGCGCAGCCGGGCGTCACCGCGCCGGTCCTCGACGTGTGGGAGGACTTCCAGTGCCCCGCCTGCAAGGCGATGGAGGAGCGGATCGGCGCGACGATGAAGCAGCTCGCCGCGGAGGGCAGGCTCAAGGTCGTCTACCGGCCGTTCCAGCTCTTCCAGCAGGACCCGCTGATGGCCAACTCGCGGCGCGCCGCGAACGCCGCCGCCTGCATGCCCGCCGACCACTGGGTCAGGTACCACGACAAGCTCTACGCCGAGCAGCCGCCCGAGGGCGAGACGGGCTTCCCCGACGCGGACCTCATCAGGTGGGCCGAGCAGCTGGGGGTCGCCGACCCGTCCTTCGCCGCCTGCGTCCGCGGCAACCAGAAGATCAAGACGGTGGACCAGGCGAGCGCCCAGGCCGGCCGGGCGGGCGTCGACGCGACCCCCTACCTCGCGCTGAACGGCAAGAAGGTCCGCAACGACGTCCTGGGCTCGCCGGACGACCTCAGGAAGGCCGTCGCGAAGGCCGGCGGCGGCTCTCCAGGGCCGGGAAGCACCCAGTCCAGCGCCGCGTCCGGCGGCGCCGGCGAGGGAACGGCGTAGATGACGATCTCGTAGCGGTCCCGGAGGGGGCGCACACTGCGCCCCGGAGGCGGTAACGTCAACGGTCATGCACCCGGTCGCCTACATACCGAGTCCCTCGCAGGGCGTCTGGCACCTCGGCCCCGTGCCGCTGCGCGCCTACGCCATCATGATCATCCTCGGCATCGTCGCCGCGGTCTGGCTGGGCGAGCGCCGCTGGGCCGCCAAGGGCGGCACGCCCGGCGTGATCATCGACGTGGCCGTGTGGGCGGTGCCGTTCGGCCTCGTCGGCGGGCGGCTCTACCACGTGATCACCGACTACCAGCGCTACTTCGGGGAGAACGGCGACCCGGTCCGGGCGCTGGAGATCTGGAAGGGCGGCCTCGGCATCTGGGGCGCCGTCGCGCTCGGCGCGCTCGGCGCGGTCATCGGCTGCCGGCGGCGCGGGATCTCGGTGCTGGCGCTCGGCGACGCGGTGGCGCCCGGCATCGCGCTCGCGCAGGCGATCGGCCGCTGGGGCAACTACTGGAACCAGGAGCTCTACGGCCGCCCGCTGGACGCCTTCTGGGCCCTGAAGATCGACGAGAACCACCGTCCCATGCTGGACGGCGGGCCCGGCCTCGACCCCAAGTACGCCGACGTCGCCACCTACCACCCGACGTTCCTGTACGAGTCGCTGTGGTGCGTCGGCGTCGCGATCCTCGTGATCTGGGCCGACCGCCGCTACAAGCTCACGCACGGCCGCGCGTTCGCCCTCTACGTCGCCGCCTACACCGTCGGGCGCGGCTGGATCGAGGCCCTGCGCATCGACGACGCCCACCACGTCCTCGGGCTGCGGCTCAACGACTGGACGTCCATCGTCGTCTTCGCCGGCGCGGTCGCCTACCTGTACCTGGCCCGCGGCCGCACCGGCCCGGAGAACGTCGGCGCCCCGGCCGCGGCCGTCGAGGCCGCGCCGTCCGCCGCCGCCCCCGCCGCGGAGGCCTCCGAGGCGGAGGAAGGCGCGCAGGACGCCGCGCCGGAGGACACCACCCCCGCAGATGCGACGGCCGAAGGCGCGACGGCCGCGGACGCGGCGGCCGCGGACGCGACGGCCGCGGACACAGCGGTCGTGGAGGCGGCGCCCGCAGACGCGGCGGTCGAAGACGTGGCGGACCGCGCGGACGAGGAGCCCGCCGCGGAGCCCGCCGCGGAGGACGAAGCGGCGCAGGCCGAGGTCGCGGAGGCCGACGAGCCCGCGGCCGGCGGAGTGGAGCCGGAGGCGGCGACCGTCGAGGAGCCCGAGCCGGAACCCGAGGCCGTCGAGGAGGGCCCCGCGCCCGAGGCGAAGAACGACGCGGCCGCCGAAGGCGCGGCCGAGAGCGGGCCGGAGGCGGCCGCCGGCAACGGCGCCCCCGCCGCCGAGGCCGCGGACGCGGCCGGGGACAATGGGGCTGACGGTGCCGCCGACCACGACCGCGTGGAGAAGGGGGAGCCCGTCAAGGACGGGAAGTAGGAAAGGCCACGGTGTCCGACACAGGGGAGAAGACCGGGGAGCGCGGCGTGCGCCCGGAGCAGCACCACCAGCACCGGGACGTCACCGGCGGCTGGCTGCGGCCCGCGGTGTTCGGAGCGATGGACGGGCTGGTCTCCAACTTCGCCCTGATCGCCGGGGTCGCGGGCGGCCAGGCGACCCAGAAGGTCGTGCTGCTGGCGGGCCTCGCGGGCCTGGCGGCGGGCGCGTTCTCGATGGCGGCGGGGGAGTACATCTCGGTCGCCTCCCAGTCGGAGCTGGCGGAGGCGGAGATCGAGGTGGAGCGGCTGGAGCTCGCCCGCCACCCGGCGGCCGAGCAGCGGGAGCTCGCGGAGGTCTTCGAGGCGCGCGGCGTCGACCCCGAGACCGCCGCCGAGGTCGCGCGGCAGCTGTCCCGCAACCCCGACGAGGCGCTGGAGGTGCACGCCCGGGAGGAGCTCGGGGTGACGCCCGGCGACCTGCCCTCACCGCTGCTGGCGGCGGGCTCGTCGTTCCTGTCGTTCGCGGTCGGCGCGCTGCTGCCGGTGCTGCCGTACCTGCTGGGCGCCACCAGCCTGTGGCCGGCGGCGATCGTCGCGGCCCTCGGGCTCTTCGGCGCCGGGGCGCTGGTGTCGCGGATCACGGCCCGCCCGTGGTGGTTCGGCGGGTCGCGGCAGCTGCTGTTCGGCGCCGCCGCGGCCGTCACCACCTACGGGTTCGGCGCGCTGATCGGAAGCAACGGGATCTAACCCAAGGAATCTGGGCGAAACCACCTTTTGGGCGCGCGAGGGGGACCCGGACCGCTAAGCTCCGGGGCTGTGATCGAGGCTCGTGACTCCGGTTCCGCCGAGGCCGCCGAGGGCCGCCGGCGGGACTTCTGGCCGGCGGAGGACTCCGGCCGCAAGCTCCCCAGTCCCAAGCTGCTGTTTGGCGCGGCCGCCGCGCTGGTCGCGGTGATCGTCGCGGTCGTCGCGGTGGTCCTGCTGATCGGCGGGGGCGAGGAGGCGAAGCCGCAGCAGCGGGCGGTGCCGACTGCCTACGCGCCCGACTACCTCGGCGAGGGCTTCGCCAAGCTCGCCTCCCGGTCGAACGACTCCCGCCCGATCACCGAGGGCGAGGCGTTCTCCGCCAAGACCCTGAAGTCGGGCAAGTACGCGTTCACGCTGGCCGAGTCGAAGCTGAGCTCCGACTGCAAGGAGGCCACCTGGGGCGGCCGGCTGCAGGGCGACCTCGCCAAGTACCAGTGCAGCCAGATCGCCCGCGCCGCCTACGTCAGCGACGACAAGAAGCACGTCGGCCAGTTCGCCGTGATCAACATGGTGAGCGAGGAGGGCGTCAAGCAGGTCCTCCGCGACCTGGAGCCGGCGACCGGCGCGGGCTGGGTGTCCCCGCTGCAGCCGAAGGGCGTCCCCGCGTTCGGACCCGGCTTCACCGCCGCCTACACCAAGACCTACGGCCACTACGCCGTGGTCACCTGGGTGGAGCGCGCCGGTGGCGCGCAGCCCGCCTCGCTCAACGAGATGATCGATGTGAGCCTGGTCATCGAGAACGCCGCCGACTTCCTGTACGGGCGCCTCGACCTGGTCTCCGGCGGGAAGACCGGGCAGTGAGCCGGCCGGGGACGGGCGCGCCGGCGGCCGGCGGCGAGTAGTCTGCGCGGTCGTGGACCCCGATGAGCAGCGCCGCGGCTCCGGGCGGCCCCCGGTGAGCCGCCAGGGCCGCAGGCAGCCCGCCGCGCGCAGGACGGCGCAGTCCCGGGCGGGCGGCCCGCGCCGCACGCCCCCGCCCCGCCGTCCCGCGGCCCGCCGGGAGCGCCCCGCCCCGCCGCCTCCCAGGGCGCCCTACGACGACGTTCCGTACGAGGACTCCTTCCAGGACGACGCGTTCGCCCACGGGGACGCCCACACCGGCGTCCCACCCGAGGGCGACGGCGCCGCCCGCGCCGGGCGGCCGGACAAGCGCGGCAAGGCCCGCCAGGGCAAGGCCCAGCGCGGCAAGGCCCAGCGCGGCAAGGCCGAGCGCGGCAAGCCCAAGGACGCGGGCAGGGCTCCGGGACGCCCCGGAGCGCCGGAGCGCCGGGGCGGCCCGGCACGGCGCGCGGGCGGGCCGGGCCCGAAGCTGTACTTCGCCGCGGCGGCCGTCCTCGGGGTGCTGGTCCTGCTCGGCGCCGCAGCGGTCGTCCTGAGCGGCGACGACGCCCCCGAGTCGAAGGGGCCGACCGGCGCGAGGATCGGACGGGCCGCCGGGACGGGCCCGTCGCCGGCCTCCTACTCCAGTTCGCCGTCCAGCTCCGCCTACGCCGGGATCGCGAACCGCAGCGGAGACCCGCAGCCGCTGACGGTCGGCGAGGCCTTCCCGTCCTCGGCGGCGAAGCTGCCCGTCCCGGACGGGAAGATCGCGGTGAAGCTGCGCGCCAAGCGGCTGGACGCCGACTGCGCCGCCGCCGTGTGGGGCGGGTCCGTCGCCGAGGAGCTCGGCAGGGGCGGCTGTACGCAGGCCGCCCGCGGGATCTACTCCGACACCGAGCACGGGTACGCGCTGGCCGTCGCCGTGTTCAACCTGGCCGGGTCGGCGGACGCCGACCGGTTCGTCGCGAGGCTGGAGACCACGATCGGCGCGGGTTTCGTCCGGCCGCTGGAGGCCCCCGCCCCGCTGGACCGCTTCGGCCGGGGCTTCGGGATGGCGCGGGGCCTCGCGATGGGCCACTTCGCGGTGGTGTCGTGGGCGCAGCGCCTGGACGGCAAGGGCGACGAGAAGGACGAGAACCTGCTGTCGCTGCTGATCGAGGGCGGCAAGGCCCCGGCGGTGCTCGGCCGCGCGGCCCGCGGCACCGGCTGAGGCCCCCGTCCCGCTGAGGCCCGCCCCCGCTCAAGCCCGTCCTGGTCGGGGCTGTTCTGCCAAGGCCCGGCCCGCCCGAGGTCCGGTCCGGCCGGGGCCGGCCCGGTCGAGGCCCGGCCCGGGTTTGGGACGGTGCATTTTTCGGTACGTCTTGGGCGTGACACCGTAAACATCGGGCCCCGGTGATGATCCTCACCGAGGTCACGGCGTTTCGCGGCGGGACCGGGCCGGTAACCTGGTCTAAACCACTCCGAGATGACGCACGTCCGATCGCGCCGACGAAGTTTCGCGATCTGGTGCAGTCGGGCATGATCCCGACAGTGATGTAATGTCATCTCACCGCAGCAGGGCCAACGTCGTCCCGTGCCGCACTGACATCGAAGCAGTGACACGACGACGGGAGGGTTGATGGCTGCTGCTGCCCTCACACCTGATGGCCGTGTACCGGGACGCCCCCAGCCGCAGGGACTGTACGACCCGGCCAACGAGCACGACGCCTGCGGCGTCGGCATGGTCGCCGACCTGCACGGACGCAAGAGCCACGACATCGTCCAGAACGCCCTGGACGTACTGAAGAACCTGGACCACCGGGGCGCCGTCGGCGCGGAGCCCGACGACGGCGACGGGGTCGGCATCCTCGTCCAGATCCCGGACGCGTTCTTCCGCGAGGTCTGCGACTTCCCGCTCCCCGAGGCCGGCGGCTACGCGGCCGGCCTCGCGTTCCTGCCCGCGGACGGCGACGAGCGCGCCGCCGCGGTCGCCCACGTCGAGACGCTGTGCGTGGAGGAGGGCCTCACGGTCCTCGGCTGGCGCGAGCTCCCGCACGACCCCCACTTCACCGGCCCGGCCGCCCGCCGGGTCATGCCGCACTTCGCGCAGCTGTTCCTCTCTCCTGCGGCGGGCGGCCCGCACGAGGGCAAGACCGGCCTGGACCTGGACCGCGCCGTGTTCTGCATGCGCGAGCGCGCCGAGCAGGACGTGCGGGTCTACTTCCCGAGCCTGTCCAGCCGGACGATCGTCTACAAGGGGATGCTGACCACCCCGCAGCTGGAGCCGTTCTTCCCCGACCTGTCGGACCGCCGCTTCACCAGCGCGATCGCGCTGGTCCACTCGCGGTTCTCCACCAACACGTTCCCGGCCTGGGAGCTCGCCCACCCGTACCGGTTCATCGCCCACAACGGCGAGATCAACACCGTGAAGGGCAACCGGAACTGGATGCGGGCCCGCGAGGCGCTGCTGAAGTCCGACCTCCTCCCCGGGGACATCTCCCGGATCTTCCCGGTGATCGACATCGAGGCGTCCGACACCGCGTCGTTCGACGAGTGCCTGGAGCTGCTGCACCTCGGCGGCCGGTCGCTGCCGCACGCGGTGCTGATGATGATCCCGGAGGCGTGGGAGAACCACACCGAGATGGACCCGGCCCGCCGGGCCTTCTACGAGTTCCACTCCACGCTGATGGAGGCGTGGGACGGCCCCGCCAGCGTCAGCTTCACCGACGGCACCGTCGTCGGCGCGGTCCTGGACCGCAACGGGCTGCGCCCGGGCCGGTACTGGGTGACCGACGACGGCCTGGTCGTGCTGGCCAGCGAGGCCGGCGTGCTCGACATCCCCGCCGACAAGGTCGTCCGCAAGGGCCGGCTCCAGCCCGGCAAGATCTTCCTGGTGGACACCGCCGCCGGGCGGATCGTCGAGGACGACGAGGTCAAGGCCGAGCTGGCCGCCGAGCACCCGTACGGGCAGTGGCTGCACGAGGGCCTCGTCCGGTTCGAGGAGCTGCCGCAGCGCGAGCGGGAGATCCCGACCCACGAGACGCTCGTCCGCCGGCAGCAGACGTTCGGCTACACCCTCGAAGAGCAGCGGATCATCCTGTCGCCGATGGCGCGGACGGGCGCGGAGCCGATCGGGTCGATGGGCACCGACACCCCGATCGCGGTGCTGTCGGAGCGCCCGCGGCTGCTGTTCGACTACTTCAAGCAGCTGTTCGCGCAGGTCACGAACCCGCCGCTGGACGCGATCCGCGAGGAGCTCGTCACCTCGCTGCAGTCCACGCTCGGCCCGGAGGGCAACCTGCTGGAGCCCGGCCCGGACTCGTGCCGGCGCCTGGTGCTGCCGACCCCGATCCTGGACAACGACGAGCTCTCCAAGATCATCCACATCGACGACGAGGGGTCGCTGCCGCACCTGGCCGCCTACGTCGTGCACGGCCTGTACGAGGTCGCCGGCGGGGGAGAGGCCCTCCAGGCCCGCCTGCAGGAGATCAACTCCGAGGTCAGCCGGGCCATCGAGGCCGGCGCGCGGATCATCGTGCTGTCGGACCGCGGCGCCGACTCCGCCCGCGCCGCGATCCCGGCGCTGCTGCTGACCGGCGCCGTGCACCACCACCTGATCCGGGAGAAGACCCGCACCCAGGTCGGCCTCGTGATCGAGACGGGCGAGGCCCGCGAGTGCCACCACATGGCGCTGCTCATCGGGTACGGCGCGTCCGCGATCAACCCGTACCTGGCGATCGAGACCGTCGAGGACCTCGTCCGCGGCGGCGTGATCGAGGGCCTGGACCCGGCGAAGGCCGTCCGGAACCTGGTGAAGGCGTACGGCAAGGGCGTCCTGAAGGTCATGTCGAAGATGGGCGTGTCCACGGTCGCGTCCTACACCGGCGCGCAGATCTTCGAGGCGATCGGGCTCGGCGAGGACGTGGTGTCGCGCTGCTTCACCGGCACCACCTCCCGGCTCGGCGGCGTCGGCTTCGACGTGCTGGCCCGCGAGGTCGCCGAGCGGCACGCCCGCGCCTACCCGCCGGGCGGCAACGAGCCGGCGCACCGCACCCTGGAGGTCGGCGGCGAGTACCAGTGGCGCCGCGAGGGCGAGCCGCACCTGTTCAACCCGGACACGGTGTTCAAGCTGCAGCACGCCACCCGCACCCGCCGCTACGAGATCTTCAAGGAGTACACCTCCAAGGTCGACTCGCAGGCCGAGAAGCTGATGACGCTCCGCGGGCTGTTCCGGCTCCGGGAGGGCGACCGGCAGCCGGTGCCGATCGAGGAGGTCGAGCCGGTCTCGGAGATCGTCAAGCGGTTCTCCACCGGCGCGATGTCGTACGGCTCCATCTCGGCGGAGGCGCACGAGACCCTCGCGATCGCGATGAACCGCCTCGGCGGCAAGTCCAACACCGGCGAGGGCGGCGAGGACCCGGCGCGCTTCACCCCGGACGAGAACGGCGACCTGCGGCGCAGCGCGATCAAGCAGGTGGCCTCCGGCCGGTTCGGCGTGACCTCGGAGTACCTCACCAACTCCGACGACATCCAGATCAAGATGGCGCAGGGCGCCAAGCCCGGCGAGGGCGGCCAGCTGCCCGGCCACAAGGTCTACCCGTGGATCGCCAAGACCCGGCACTCCACCCCGGGCGTCGGCCTCATCTCGCCGCCGCCGCACCACGACATCTACTCGATCGAGGACCTCGCGCAGCTCATCCACGACCTGAAGAACGCCAACCCGGCGGCGCGCGTGCACGTCAAGCTCGTCGCCGAGGTCGGGGTCGGCACGGTCGCGGCCGGGGTGTCCAAGGCGCACGCCGACGTGGTGCTCATCTCCGGGCACGACGGCGGCACCGGCGCGTCCCCGCTGACGTCGCTGAAGCACGCCGGCGCGCCGTGGGAGCTCGGCCTCGCCGAGACGCAGCAGACGCTGCTGCTGAACGGGCTGCGCGACCGCATCGTCGTGCAGACCGACGGGCAGATGAAGACCGGCCGGGACGTCGTCGTCGCGGCGCTGCTCGGCGCCGAGGAGTACGGCTTCGCGACCGCGCCGCTGGTGGTGTCGGGCTGCGTCATGATGCGGGTCTGCCACCTGGACACCTGCCCGGTCGGCGTCGCCACCCAGAACCCCGTGCTGCGGCAGCGGTTCACCGGCAAGCCCGAGTTCGTCGTGAACTTCTTCGAGTTCATCGCCGAGGAGGTCCGCGAGTACCTGGCGGCCCTCGGGTTCCGGTCGCTGGACGAGGCGATCGGGCACGTCGAGATGATCGACACCCGCGAGGCGGTCGAGCACTGGAAGGCGGCCGGCCTCGACCTGACCCCGATCCTGCACGTCCCGGAGGTCGCCCCGGGCGGGGCCCTGCACCGCGTCACCGAGCAGGACCACGGGCTGGAGAAGGCCCTGGACAACACGCTCATCCAGCTCGCCGAGGGCGCGATCTCGTTCGGCGACCCGGTGCGGCTGGAGCTGCCGATCCGCAACGTCAACCGGACGGTCGGCACCATGCTCGGCCACGAGGTGACCAAGAAGTGGGGCGGCGGGGGACTCCCCGACGACACCATCGACGTCACCTTCACCGGCTCGGCGGGCAACTCGTTCGGCGCGTTCGTCCCGCGCGGCATCACGCTGCGGCTGGTCGGCGACGCCAACGACTACGTCGGCAAGGGCCTGTCGGGCGGCCGGGTCACGCTGCGCCCCCCGGCGGACGCCGGGTTCGCCGCCGAGGAGCAGATCATCGGCGGCAACGTGATCCTCTACGGCGCCACGTCCGGCGAGCTGTTCGCCCGCGGGGTCGTCGGCGAGCGGTTCTGCGTCCGCAACTCCGGCGCCACCGCCGTCGTCGAGGGCGTCGGCGACCACGCCTGCGAGTACATGACCGGGGGCCGCGCGGTGATCCTCGGACGGACCGGCCGCAACCTCGCGGCCGGCATGTCCGGCGGCATCGCCTACGTCCTGGACCTGGTGCCCGAGCGGGTCAACACCGAGATGGTCGACCTGGAGCCGCTGGACGCCGCGGACACGGACCTCGTCCGGACGCTGACCGAGCGGCACCTGGCCGAGACCGGCTCCGCGGTGGCCCGCCGGCTGCTGGAGGACTGGGACGCCTCCGCCGCCCGCTTCACCAAGATCATGCCGCGCGACTACCGGCGGGTCCTGGACGCCATGGCCAAGGCCGAAGCCGAGGGGCGCGACGTCGACGAGGCCGTCATGGCCGCGGCGCAGGCCTGAGAGAGGGGGACTTCCAACATGGCTGACCCGAAGGGTTTCCTGACCGTCGGGCGGGAGCTCCCGAAGCGCCGCCCGGTCGACGTGCGGATCAAGAGCTGGTCCGAGGTCTACGAGGACTTCGGCACGGACCGGCTGGAGAAGCAGGCGAGCCGCTGCATGGACTGCGGCATCCCGTTCTGCCACCAGGGCTGCCCGCTCGGCAACCTCATCCCCGAGTGGAACGACCTCGTGTACCGCAAGGACTGGCACGAGGCCGTGGAGCGGCTGCACGCCACCAACAACTTCCCGGAGTTCACCGGGAGGCTGTGCCCGGCCCCGTGCGAGAGCGCCTGCGTCCTCGGCATCAACCAGGACCCGGTGACCATCAAGCGGGTCGAGGTCGAGATCATCGACCGGGCGTTCGCGGAGGGCTGGGTGCGCCCGCAGCCGCCGTCCGTCCAGACCGGCAAGCGGGTCGCCGTCGTCGGCTCGGGGCCCGCGGGCCTCGCCGCCGCCCAGCAGCTCACCCGCGCCGGGCACGACGTCACGGTGTACGAGCGCGCCGACCGCGTCGGCGGCCTGCTGCGCTACGGCATCCCCGAGTTCAAGATGGAGAAGCGGCACCTCGACCGGCGCCTCGCCCAGATGCGCGCCGAGGGCACCGCCTTCCGGACCTCGGTGAACGTCGGCGTCGACATCACCGCGGACGACCTGCGCGCGTCCCACGACGCCGTCGTCCTGGCGGGCGGCGCCACCGCCTGGCGGGACCTGCCCGTCCCGGGTCGCGAGCTCAAGGGCGTCTACCAGGCGATGGAGTACCTGCCGCCCTCGAACAAGGTGCAGGAGGGCGACTACGAGGAGTCGCCCATCTCCGCGAAGGGCAAGCACGTCGTCGTCATCGGCGGCGGCGACACCGGCGCCGACTGCATCGGCACCGCGATCCGGCAGGGCGCGGCGTCGGTCACCCAGCTGGAGATCATGCCGCGGCCGCCGCAGGCGCGCCCCGACGGCCAGCCGTGGCCGACGTACCCGATGCTGTTCAAGGTGGAGAGCGCCCACGAGGAGCTCGCCGACATGGGCGGCGACCGCGTCTACGCCGTGTCCACCACCGAGTTCGTGGGCGACGCCGACGGCAACGTCCGCGCGCTGAGGCTCGTGGAGGTCGGCGGCCCGCAGACCGGGTTCGCGCCCGTCGAGGGCACCGAGCGGGAGATCCCCGCCGAGCTGGTCACGCTCGCCATGGGCTTCCTCGGCCCGCAGCGCGAGGGCCTGCTGGAACAGCTCGGCGTCGAGCTGGACCAGCGCGGCAACGTGGTCCGCGACAGCGACTACCGGACGTCCGTGGACGGCGTGTTCGCCGCGGGCGACATGGGCCGCGGCCAGTCCCTGATCGTCTGGGCCATCGCCGAGGGCCGCGCCGCCGCGCACGGGGTCGACGCCTACCTCGGCGGCCGGACGAACCTGCCGTACCCGATCCCGCCGACGGCGCGCCCGATCGCCTGACCCGGGCGGCGGCGAGGCCCTGGAGGACCTCCTCCGGGCCTCGCCGCCCGCGGGTTCTGTCCGGGCGGTATGCCAGCATCAGGCCCATGGGAAACGTTCGGGTGGAAGCGCCGCCCGTCCTGGACACCGCCGTCCTGCGGCGGATGAGGCTCGCCCGCGACGCCATGGACCGCGAGTGGGCCGAGCCGCTGGACGTCTCCGCCGTCGCGGCCCGCGCCGGGTACTCGCGCTACCACTTCGTCCGGCTGTTCCGCGAGGTCTACGGCGAGACGCCCGGCGCCTACCTCACCCGCCGCCGCATCGAACGCGCACAGGACCTGCTGCGCACCGCCAACCTGACCGTCACCGAGATCTGCATGCAGGTCGGCTTCACCAGCCTCGGCACGTTCTGCACCCGCTTCAAGCAGCAGACCGGGACGACTCCCACCGAGTTCCGCAGGCGCGCCCGCGCCGGCGCCACCTCCGCCATCCCCGGATGCTTCGTGATGTTCTGGGCTGGCGGCTTTCGCAAGCAGCAATAACGAAGAAGCCCGGGCCTCCTGCCGCGCCCTAGCGTGAACGCATCGACCCTGTTCCCGAAGGAGACACCGGCATGATCACCAACCTCGGGCTGGCCACCGTCTGGGTGCTCGACCAGGACTCGGCCAAGAAGTTCTTCACCGACAAGCTCGGCCTGGAGGTCCGCGACGACATGACGCTCGGCGAGGGCGGGATGCGCTGGATCACCGTCGGCGCCAAGGACCAGCCCGAACTGAGCCTCGCCCTCATGGTCCCCGGCCCGCCCACCATGGACCCCGACTCCGCCGCCCAGATGAGGGCCCTCATCGCCAAGGGCGTCCTTGGCGCGGGCGCCTTCAACACCGACGACTGCCAGGCCGAGTACGAGCGGCTGTCGGCCCGGGGCGTCGAGTTCGTCCACCCGCCCCAGAAGCGCCCGTACGGGATCGAGGCGATCTTCCGGGACGACTCCGGGTGCTGGTTCAGCCTCACCCAGACCTTCGACGAGCTCGACGAGAGCGCCCCTTGGCCCGGCGACGAGGGCTGAGCGGCCCTCACCCGGCGAGGCGGGCGCCGAGTTCCCGGAGCACGTCCACGAGCCGCTCCACGTCGGCCTTCGTCGTCCGCCAGTTCACCGGCGCCGGACGGAACACCGTCATGCCCCGGTAGGTGGTGGTGCCCGCGTAGACGCGGCCGTCCGCGAGCAGGGCCTCGCCCAGGCGCGCGTTCAACTCGTCCAGACGCTCCTCCGGGACGCCCTCGGGGCGGTACCGGAAGCACGCGATGCAGAGCTGCACCGGCGCGAGCAGCTCCAGGTCGGGCGCCGCCTCGACGAGCCCGCCCAGATGGGCGGACACGTCGAGGTGGCGCTCCACCATCTCCCGGTACCCGTCCCGCCCGTACGCCCGCAGCGTCGCCCAGATCGGCAGCGCCCGCGCGCGGCGGGACGACTCCGGGCCCAGCATGTTGTAGTTGACCCGCTCGCCGTCGGGGTCCGGCAGGTACGCCGCGCCCCACGCGCCGAACGCGCGGCTCAGCCACGCCGGGTCCCGGACGAAGGAGAACCCGCTCTCGTACGGCACGTTCAGCCACTTGTGGCCGTCCGCCGTCACCGAGTCCGCCCGCTCGACACCGCGCGCGAGATGCGCCGTCCGCGGGCTGAGCGCCGCGAACAGCCCGAACGCGCCGTCCACGTGGAGCCACGCCCCGTGCCGCTCCGCGAGGTCCGCCAGCTCGGCGACCGGGTCGCTGTCGCCGGTGTTCACCTCGCCGAGATTCGCCACGACGACCGCGCGCCCGCCCGCCTCGGCCAGCGCGGCGTCCATCGCCGCGAGATCGACCCGCCCCGCGTCGTCGCGGGCGAACGTCCGGACGGTGTCGCGGCCGCAGCCCAGGATCTGCAGCGCCTTGCGGGTGCTGACGTGCACCAGCCCGCTGCTGAGCACCGGCATCGCCGGCAGCCCCGCCAGGCCCTGCGACGCGACGTCCACGCCGTGCTCGGCCGCCCACCAGTGCCGCGCGCACGCCAGGCCCGTCACGTGCGCGAACGTGGCGCTCGGCGTCAGCACGCCGCCGAATCCCGGCGGCAGGCCGAACAGCTCCTTCAGCCAGCGCAGCACGACCGTCTCCGCCCGCGCCGCCAGCGGCGACGTCAGCCACAGCCCGGCGGCCTGGTCCAGCAGCGACGCCGCCCAGTCGCCCGCCATCGCCGCCGGCGTCGACCCGCCCACCACGAAATGGAAGAACCGCGGCCCCGACGAGTGCGTCGCCGCCCGGGTGCCGACCCGCACCAGCCGCTCGACCGCGGCCACCGCGCCGTCCCCCCGCTCGGGCAGCGGCCCGTCGAGCTCGTCCAGCAGCGGGTCCATCGACCGGTCGTGGACGGGACGGTCCGGCAGGCTCGCCAGGTACGGTCCCGCCGCCCGGGCCACCACCGCGAGCGGGTCACCGGCCACGTCATGTTCGTCCAGCGGATCACTCATGGCGCAAGGAGATCACAGACACGGTCCCGCCGGGAACGCCCGATGGTTCGGAAAGGGGCGACTTGTGGTCTTCGCGCTGGTCGGCTACGGTCCCGCCAGGGTTCGCCCCGCGGCGGCCGGGCGCCTCCGCGGCTCCCTCCGCGCCCCCGGCGACCACCCCGGGGCCGCTCGCTCCCGCACCCCGCGACGCGGGACCTCAGGGGCCCGGCCACCCACCGCTGGGGTGGCCGGGCCCACCGCGTCCGATTCCTACAAGACGCGCGCCCCTCTCCCGCCTAGCGTCGGAACCATGAAGGTCCTGCACGGAACCGGCCTCGCGCGCGCCGCGGAGTTCATGCGCCTCAACGCCCGCCTCATCGACCGGCACCGCTTCGCCCTCCACTTCCGCGGCGGCCCCGCCGCGCCCGTCCTCGCCGCCCTCAGGGCCTACGAGAACCCCGACGGCGGATACGGGCACGCCCTGGAACCCGACCTGCGCGGCGAGGACAGCCAGCCCGTCCCCGCCCAGCACGCCCTGCAGTTCCTCCACGAGGCCGGCGCCGACGACGACCCCGCCGTCACGCGCGTCGCCGGCTACCTGGCCTCCATCACCACCGCCGGCGGGGGAGTGCCCTTCGTCCTGCCGACCGTCCGCGACGCGCCCCACGCCCCCTGGTGGCAGACCCCCGACGACCCGCCCGGCACCATCAACCCCACCGCGACCCTCGCCGGCATGCTCCACCGCGCCGGCGCCGACCACCCGTGGCTCGGACCCGCCACCGACTTCTGCTGGCGCTACCTGGAGGCCCCAGGCGCCGAACCCGGCGCCTACGACGTCCTCGCCGTGCTGACCTTCCTCGACCACGTCCCCGACCGCGACCGCGCGGAGGCCACCTTCGCCCGCGTCCGCGACCTCCTCGCCGCCCACGCCCGCAGCGACCACCAGGAACCCCTCGACTTCGCCCCCGACCCCGGCGGCCACGGGCGCCGCCTCTTCGACACCGACCGCATCGACGCCTGCCTGGACGCCCTCGTCGACGAGCAGGGCGACGACGGCGGCTGGGACGTCGCCTTCCCCATCTGGACGCCCGTCACCCGTCCCGAATGGCGCGGCTTCGTCACCGTCGAACGCCTCAGGACCCTGCGCGCCTACGGGCGCCTCAAGCCCTGACCGGGCCGGAAGCGGTCACAGCAGGTTGCGGACGGGCTCGCCCGCCAGGTCCCGCACCTCGTGGGCGAAATGGGCCTGGTCGGCGTAACCCGCCGCGAACGCGGCCTCCGCCAGCGGCGACCCCGCCCGCGCCAGGCCCAGCGCCCGCTGGAACCGCAGCACCCGCTGCAGCGTCTTCGGCCCGTACCCGAACGCCGCCAGCGACCGCCGCCGCAACTGCCGCTCACCGATCCCGAGCGCGTCCGCCACCCCCCGGACCGAACCCCTCGCCAGGCCCGCGACCACCCCGGCGACGAACGGATCCGCGGGCCCCATCCGCTCCCGCACGGCCGCTACCAGCGCACCCCGGCGATCGTCCGCCGCCGCCACGGCCTCCGCCAGCCGGTCGGCCTCCCCGCCCCACAGCTCCCGCAGCGGCACCCGCCCGTCCCGGAGCGCGTCGGCAGGGACGCCCAGCACCGGCGGCGCCGTCCCCGGCGCGAACCGCACCGCCGCGATCTCCTCGCCCGGCCGCACGACCGCCGGCATCGGGCCCGTGTCCGGACCCGCCACCAGGATCCCGCCGCCCGCCCAGACGAGGTCCACGCAGCCGTCCGGGAGCACGCGCTGGACGAACGGCTCGGCGTCCGGCGGCAGCGCCGCCGTCCACGAGCAGGCCAGGCCCGGCGTCCGGTACTCGCGATAGCCCGTGGGGTTCACCCCTCCTGCATACCACCCGCGTGCGCGGAGCCTGCATACCGCCCGCGTTCCCGGGCAGGGGCCACAGAGCCGACTTGACCGACCCCATCGGCTCAAATGGAGGAGACCATGCCTAACAACGATCTTCAGGGCAAGACCATCGCCTTCCTGTGCGCCCCCGAGGGCACCGAGCAGATCGAACTGACCGAGCCTTGGAAGGCCGTGGAGCAGGCCGGCGCCACCCCGCGCCTGGTCTCCACGCAGTCCGGCCGCCTCCAGGCCTTCAACCACCTGGACAAGGGCGACACCTTCCCCGTCGACACCACCGTCGACGTCTCCCGGCACACCGAGTTCGACGGCCTCGTCCTGCCCGGCGGCGTCGCCAACCCCGACTTCCTGCGCACCGACCCCGACGCCGTCGCGTTCGCCCGGTCCTTCTTCGACGCGGGCAAGCCCGTCGCCGTGATCTGCCACGCCTCCTGGACCCTCATCGAGGCCGACGTCGTCCGGGGCCGGACCATGACGTCCTGGCCGAGCCTGCGGACCGACCTGCGCAACGCGGGGGCGACCTGGGTGGACGAGGAGGTCCAGATCTGCGAGGACGGCCCCAACGTCCTGGTCAGCAGCCGCAAGCCCGACGACCTCAAGGCGTGGTGCCAGGCCGCCGTGGAGGCGTTCAAGCGGTGACGCGGCCACATGTGGTCTAGACCTCTGACCTAGACCACTGGGTGAACCCCGGGGGACCATATCCTGCACGAATATCCGTACCGGCAAGTAACTAAGTACGGTTGTGCACGTGACCCGTCGAGCGAAGATCGTCAGCACCATCGGTCCGGCCTGCTCCAGCACCGAGCAGATCCACGCCCTCGTCGAAGCCGGCATCGACGTCGCCCGCCTCAACATGAGCCACGGCGAGCACGCCGTCCACGAAGAGGTCTACCACCGGATCCGCGCCGCCGCCGACGCCACCGGGCGCGGCGTCGGCATCCTCGCGGACCTGCAGGGCCCCAAGATCCGCATCGGGCGCTTCCCCGACGGTCCCGTACGGCTCACCCTCGGCGACGAGTTCACCATCACCACCGACGACGTCCCCGGCACCCGCCGCGAGGTGTCCACCACCTACGAGGGGCTGCCGGGCGACGTCAGCCCCGGCGACACCGTCCTCATCGACGACGGCCGCGTCGCCCTCAAGGTCACCTCCGTCGACGGCCCCCGCGTCAACACCACGGTCACCGTCGGCGGCATGGTGTCCGACAACAAGGGCCTCAACCTCCCCGGCGTCCCGGTCAGCGTCCCCGCCCTCACCGAGAAGGACGAGCGCGACCTGCGCTGGGCCCTGCGCCTCGGCGTCGACCTCGTCGCCCTCTCCTTCGTCCGCACCCCCGCCGACGCCGACATCTGCTACCAGATCATGGAGGAGGAGGGCGTCCGCGTCCCCCTCATCGGCAAGATCGAGAAGCCCCAGGCCGTCGAGCGGCTCCCCGAGATCGTCGCCGCCTTCGACGGCATCATGGTGGCCCGCGGCGACCTCGGCGTCGAGATGCCCCTCGAACAGGTGCCCATCGTCCAGAAGCGCGCCATCGAGCTGTGCCGCGAGAAGGCCCGCCCGGTCATCGTCGCCACCCAGATGCTCGAATCCATGATCTCCGCGCCCCGCCCCACCCGCGCCGAGACCTCCGACGTCGCCAACGCCGTCTTCGAGGGCGCCGACGCCGTCATGCTCTCCGGCGAGACCAGCGTCGGCCAGTACCCCATCGAGTCCGTCCTCACGATGAGCCGCATCGTGCAGACCGCCGAGCAGGCCTCCCTCCAGGCCACCCACACCCTCGAGCGGATGCCTGAGACCGTCGGCGGCGCCATCGCCCGCGCCGCCGCCGAGGTCGGCGCGATCGTCGGCGCCGAGGCCCTCGCCGCCTTCACCATGTCCGGCGAGACCGCCCGGCGCCTGTCCCGCTACCGCTCGCCCATCCCGCTGCTCGCCTTCACCTCCGTGCCCGCCGTCCGCGGGAGGCTGGCGCACGTCTGGGGCGTCGAGACCTTCATCGTCCCCCAGGTCGACCACACCGACGCCATGTTCCGCCAGGTCGAGCAGGCCCTCCTCGAAATCGGCCGCTGCCAGAAGGGCGACAAGGTCGTCGTCGTCGCCGGCTCGCCCCCCGGCACGCCCGGCTCGACGAACGCCCTCCGCGTCCACAGCCTCGGCGACGCCATCGCCATCCCGCACTGACCACCATCCTGCCGGGCACCGCGCGACCCGCACCCCGCGCGGTGCCCGGCTCCTCCCACGGCCCCTGCACGGCCGGTCCCAGAACCTTGCCCACCGGGCACTAATCACCGCCCGGTCTCATTTCCACGACGCTCCGGAAACCCGCGCACCCTCAGTACTTCGGCCCGACGAACCCGTCCAGCCGCGCCACCGCCTCCCTCTTCGCGACCGAGACGTTCCGCGCGTTCATCTGCGTCCACTCGACCCCGAGCCGGTCCAGCGCACCGGTGAACATCCTCTGGATGTCCAGCGACACGTTGGCGAAGTTGTAGCGGGGGTACTCGTACCATCGGTCCCCGCCTCGGAGACGCTTGCGCACCCGGTTGATGACCCGGCACCCGTCCGAGTGGATCAGTCCGCGGACGAACTCCTCCGTGCGCGCGTCGACGATCTCCCGCTGCCACCCCTCCAGCTCGATCTTCCGGGTGTGCTTCGCCCCAGGCCCGTGCTGGGGGAACAGGCAGGGCCAGTGCTTGGAGTTCTGGCGGCGCCCGACTCGCGACGACAGGACTGTCCCCACTGCCTCGGCCGCCGCGTCGATCAAGCCCGGCCACGCGTCGGAACAGGCAATCTCCAGCCGGTAGACGCCGTTGTGCTGCCGGGCGAGATGCCCATCTCCGAGATAGAGACCGAGAAGGTAGGAGTAGGCCGCGGGATCGACCGCCCGGTCGTGGCACCGGGGGCATAAAGGAGGGGTGCGGCTCGCGGCCTTTTCGGGATGTTTCTTCCAGTAGCCCAGTGTGGATTTGGGGACGCCGGTCTGGCGGTGGACCTCGGCGATGGTGAACCCTGCGGCCAGCAGGCGTAGCGCCACTGGGCGCTGTCGCGGATCGTACATGGCCGCAGTCTTGCGGCCACCACCGACAGTTCTGCCTTGATCACTCCCTGTGGAGGTCATGGGTGGCTTCTGCCGCTGATATCAACCGTCGCCTTGCGAAAGGACGGAGTTCTCCCGATGGTGCGTTGCCTGCGGTAGAGGCGCCACCTCGATGCGGCAACGCCCCCAGCGTGATGCTTGGGGGCGAGGAGAAGTGCTCGCACATGGGTACCGGGAGCGGGATTCGAACCCGCACGCCCTTTCGGACAAATCCTTTTGAGGGATTCGTGTCTACCTGTTCCACCATCCCGGCATTTATCCGGACATGTCCCTTTCTTGCCCGGTCGGTCTCCCTGGTGTGGGGCGACGGGGACCAGGGTAGCGGGTTTCGGTAGGCTCGGGGGCGTGGAGAGTGCTCGGCGAGTTGTGATCGCGGAAGACGAGGCCCTGATCAGGCTGGACCTGAAGGAGATGCTTCAGGAGGACGGCTACGACGTGGTCGGGGAGGCCGGTGACGGTGAGACGGCCGTCCGGCTAGCAGGGGAGCTGAAGCCCGATCTCGTGATCCTCGACGTGAAGATGCCGGTGCTGGACGGCATCTCGGCGGCCGAGCGGATCTCCGCCGAGCGGATCGCGCCGGTGGTGATCCTCACGGCGTTCTCCCAGCGCGAGCTCGTCCAGCGGGCGACCGAGGCGGGCGCGATGGCCTACCTCGTCAAGCCGTTCTCCAAGACCGACCTGACGCCGGCGATCGAGATGGCGGTGAGCCGGTACACCGAGCTGCGCGCGCTGGAGGCCGAGGTCGCGGGCCTGCAGGACCGGCTGGAGACCCGCAAGGTGGTCGACCGGGCGAAGGGGCTGCTGCAGCAGGCGCACGGGTGGTCCGAGCCGGAGGCGTTCCGGTGGATCCAGAAGACCTCGATGGACCGGCGGCTCACGATGCGGGCCGTCGCCGAGGCGGTCGTCGCGGGCGCCTCCGGAGGTCAGGACGAGTCCGCCGCGGGCTGACCCCTCGGCGCCGTCGCATCCCGGGTTTGTCAAGGTCCAAAGCGCAGGTCCGCGCGTGGACCGTGGTCGTCACGTTCGGTAATCGTCCCAGGCAATGCATGGTGTCGGATGGGCACAGGGGAGTAACGAACGAGTAACCCTTCGATCCGGGGGTCCTGTTCTGGGGTGGGTCGACGGTGTACGACATAGCTGGTCCCCGAGTGACCGGTTTCCTCCCCTGAGGCGCCGGCGTCGGGGCTTAACTCGTACCCGATCCCCTCCCGGATCCGGATGGAAAGGTTGGGCACCTTGCGGCGCAACAAGATGAGGATCACCGGCGCGGTTGCGGTGAGCGCGGCGCTCGCGCTCAGCGCCGTGGCCTGTAGTGACGACGATGGCGGCTCCGGCAGCGGCAACGAGGTCACTATCGGGTTCATGGGTGACCTGACCGGTGAGAACTCCGGCCTGGTGATCCCGCCCAAGCAGGGCGCGCAGCTGGCGGTCGAGCAGTACAACGCCACGAACCCCAAGGTCAAGATCAAGCTCAAGACCTACGACAGCCAGGGCAAGCCGGAGCAGGCGACGACGCTGGCGCAGGGCGCGGTCAAGAACGACAAGATCGTGGCGCTGGTCGGCCCGGCGTTCTCGGGTGAGTCGCAGAGCGTCGCGCCGATCCTGGAAGAGGCCAAGATCCCGAGCGTGTCGCCGTCGGCGACCAACATCACGCTCGGCGAGAAGGGCTGGAAGTACTGGCACCGGGTCGTGGCCGACGACGCCGCGCAGAGCGAGGGCGCCGCGAACTTCCTGGTGAACTCGGTGAAGGCGAAGAAGATCTTCACGGTCTCCGACAACCAGGACTACGGCAAGGGCCTCGCGGACGCCATCGCCAAGGCCGCCGGCTCCAAGGGCGCGCAGACCCAGACCGACGCGGTGGACGACAAGGCGACGGACTACTCCTCGACCGTCAACAAGATCAACCAGTTCAAGCCGGACGCGGTCTACTTCGGCGGCTACTACGCGGTGGCGGGGCGGCTGTTCAAGCAGCTCCGCGAGGCCGGCTACAAGGGCAAGATGATGTCCGGCGACGGCTCGCTCGCGACCGGTCTGATCGAGGGCGCCGGCAAGGAGAACGCGCAGGGCGCGCTGCTGAGCTGCGGCTGCCTGATCGACGCCGAGGGCAAGACGAACCCGAAGGCCAAGAAGTTCGCCGACGACTACAAGGCGAAGTACAACTCCGAGGTCGCGATCTACTCGACCGAGGGCTTCGACGCCGCGACGGCGATCATCGAGGCGGTCAAGGCCGGCAAGACCGAGCCGGAGGACATCAACACCTACCTCAAGACCGAGGACATCCAGGGCGTCGGGAAGCAGATCAAGTTCGCCGACAACGGTGAGCTGGCGGTCAACGACATCTTCATCTACGAGGTGAAGGACGACAAGCTGCCGCTGCTCGGCAACAGCAACGAAGCGAAGGTCTCGTAGGGCGTCACCACGCCCGGACCCCGCCCCCGGTCCCCGGGGGCCCCTGATGGCGCGGGAGCGGGAGCGCTACAGCGCTCCCGCTCCTTTTGACGAAGGCGACCGAAGGTGCTCGACGACTTCATCAATCAATTCTGGCCGTCGACCGTCGACGGCCTGGCGCTGGGCGCGATCTACGCGCTGCTGGCGCTGGGCTACACGATGGTCTACGGCGTGCTCCGGCTGATCAACTTCGCGCACGCCGACATCTTCATGGTCGGCACGTTCGCGGCGCTGTGGACGGTGCGGACCCTGGACGTGTCCGCCGTGGGCGGCGTCGCGCTGATCGGCGTGGTGGCGCTCATGGCCGTCGTCGGCGGCGCGGTGGCGGGCGGCGGCGCGATGCTGCTGGAGGTGGCGGCCTACCGGCCGCTGCGCAAACGGGGGGCGTCGAGACTCGCGGCGCTGATCTCGGCGATCGGCGCGTCGATCTTCATCCAGCAGCTGATGGGCACGGTGCTCATCAGCAAGGTGTTCGGGACGTCGAAGGAGGGCGGCAAGCTCGACGTCAACGAGCACTTCAAGAAGCTGTCCGACGTCGTGGACTTCGGGCCGATCCTGATCCGCAACGACCAGCTGATCGTCTTCATCGGCGCGGTGCTGATGATGGTCGCGCTGGACCAGTTCGTGAACCGCACGAAGCTCGGCCGGGGCATCCGCTCGACGGCGCAGGACCCGGAGACGGCCGTGCTGATGGGCGTGAACATCGACCGGGTCGTGCAGGTGACGTTCCTGGTCGGCGGTGTGATGGCCGGTGTGGCCGCCGCGCTGTACTTCCTGCGCTTCGAGAGCACGAACTACTTCGTCGGCTTCCTGCTCGGCATCAAGGCGTTCACGGCGGCGGTGCTCGGCGGCATCGGCAACATCCGGGGGGCCCTGGTGGGCGGCTTCACCCTCGGGTTGCTGGAGATGTACGGTTCGAGCTTCTTCGGATCCCAGTGGCGCGACGTGGTCGCGTTCTCCGTGCTCATCCTTGTCCTGATGTTCCGTCCCACCGGCATTCTCGGTGAGTCCCTCCAGCAGGCGCGCGCATGAACCTCACGAAGAACGGAAACGGCAAGGGCGGCGCGGGCGGCCTCGCCTCGCGGCGCGACATGTTCTCCCTGGACCCGCTGCGCGACTGGTGGGCGGGCGCCCCCGGCGCGGTGCGCTGGGTGGTGTACCTCCTGCTGGTCGTCGGCGGGCTGCTGCTGCCGAGCGAGGCGATCGGCTCGTTCATGGCGCCGAGCGGCAGCGACTGGGCGTCGATGCTGAGCAGCCAGATCGCGATCTACGTGCTGCTGGCGATCGGGCTGAACGTGGTGGTCGGCATGGCCGGCCTCCTGGACCTCGGGTACGTGGCGTTCTACGCGGTCGGCGGCTACACGATGGCCATCTTCGCGACGCGCTACGGGTGGAACTTCTGGGAGTCGCTGGGGCTGGCGATCGGGTTCTCGGCGCTCGCGGGGGTCATCCTCGGGGCGCCGACGCTGCGGCTGCGCGGCGACTACCTGGCGATCGTCACGCTCGGCTTCGGTGAGATCGTCAAGCGGACGGCGAACAACAGCTCGTTCGTGAACGGGCCGCGCGGCGTGCAGGAGATCCCGCACCCGCCGTCGCTGTCGGAGTTCGAGATCCTCGGTGTGCAGCCGCTGAAGTACGGGCTGCTGGACGCGCGGCCGTACTACTACCTGCTGCTGCTGTTCATCGTCCTCGCGATCATCTTCGTGAAGCGGCTGGAGCGGTCGCGGGTGGGACGCGCGTGGGCGTCGATCCGGGAGGACGAGGACGCGGCGGAGCTGATGGGCGTGCCGACGTTCAAGTTCAAGCTGGCGGCGTTCGCGATCGGTGCGGCGATCGGCGGCAGCGGCGGCGTGGTGTTCGCCGCGCAGATCACCTCGATCAACCCGCAGAACTTCGAGTTCCTGGTGTCGGCGCTGATCCTGGCCGGCGTGGTGCTGGGCGGTTCCGGCAACCTTCCGGGCGTCATGCTGGGCGCGGCGGTGCTGGCGTGGCTGCCCGAGCGGTTCCGGTTCCTGCACGACTACCGGATGCTGATCTTCGGTGCGGCGCTCGTGGCGATGATGATCTTCCGTCCGGAGGGGCTGTGGCCGTCCCGGCAGCGGAAGGCGGAGCTGGCCGAGGGCACCGGCGGCATGGGCAGCATGGGCGCCGAGGTGGCCGGTCCGGGCCAGTCCGACGCGGCCGCCGTGGAGGAGGGCAAGTGAGCGAGGCGGAGGGCGGTGCGCCCGTCCTGGAGCTGCGGGACGTCGTCATGCGGTTCGGCGGCGTGGTCGCGCTCAACAAGGTGGACATCACGATCCGCGAGGGCGAGATCTTCGCGCTGATCGGCCCGAACGGGGCGGGGAAGACGACGGTGTTCAACGTGACCACCGGCGTCTACCGGCCGACCGAGGGGCAGGTGGTGTTCCGCGGGAAGCGCATCGACGGCAAGAAGCGGTACACGGTCACGAAGCTGGGCGTGGCGCGCACGTTCCAGAACGTGCGGCTGTTCCACAACATGACGGCGGTCGAGAACGTGATGGTGGGCGCGGACGCGCACCACCGGACGGGGTTCGTCGGGGCGGCGCTCGGGCTGCCGTGGCACCGCAGCGAGGAGCGCCGCGGGCGCGAGCGGGCGCAGGAGCTGCTTGAGCTCGTGGGCATCCCGCACCGCGGCGAGGAGGCGGCGAAGAACCTGCCGTACGGCGACCAGCGGCGGCTGGAGATCGCGCGGGCGCTGGCGACCGAGCCGAAGCTGCTGCTGCTGGACGAGCCCGCGGCGGGCATGAACCCGGCCGAGAAGGTGGCGCTGCAGCAGCTGATCCGCGACATCCGCGACACCGGTGTGACGGTGCTGCTGATCGAGCACGACATGAGCCTGGTCATGGGCATCAGCGACCGGGTCGCGGTGCTCGACTTCGGTCAGAAGATCGCGGACGGCCTGCCGGCCGAGGTGCAGAACGACCCGCGGGTCATCGAGGCGTATCTGGGGGCTCCGGCCGATGCTTCTTGAGATCAGTGACATCCACGTCCACTACGGGAAGATCGCGGCGCTGAAGGGCATCAGCGCGGAGGTCGGCCAGGGGGAGATCGTCACGCTGATCGGCGCGAACGGCGCCGGGAAGACGACCACCCTGAAGACCGTCTCGGGGCTGCGTCCGCTGTCCTCGGGCGCGATCCGGTTCGACGGCCGGGACATCAGCAAGATGCCCGGGCACAAGCGGGTGCTGGTCGGCATCGGGCAGGCGCCGGAGGGCCGGGGGATCTTCCCCGGCATGACGGTGGAGGAGAACCTCCTGATGGGCGCCTACGCCCGCAAGGACGACTCCGCCAAGGAGCTGGCCGAGGCGTACGAGCTGTTCCCGCGGCTGGCCGAGCGGCGCAAGCAGATGGGCGGCACGATGTCCGGCGGCGAGCAGCAGATGCTCGCGATCGGGCGGGCGCTGATGGCCAAGCCGAAGGTGCTGCTGCTGGACGAGCCGTCGATGGGGCTCGCGCCCATGCTCGTGCAGCAGATCTTCTCGATCATCCAGGAGATCAACCGGCGCGGCACGACGGTCCTGCTGGTGGAGCAGAACGCGCAGCAGGCGCTGCAGATCGCGCACCGGGCGTACGTGCTGGAGACGGGCCGGGTGGTGAAGTCGGCTCCGGCGGCGGATCTGCTGGACGACCCGGAGGTCCGGGCGGCCTACCTGGGCGGCGAGCTCGGCGACGGCGCCGGTGCCGCGGGCGGTCCGGCGGCCGGCTCGGCGGCCGGTTCGGAGGCCGGTTCGGAGGAGGACAAGCCGGAGTAGCGGCTCGTCCGGGCGTCTCAGGCCCGCTCGGTCCGGTTCGTCCGGGCCGGGCGGGCCTCGCGCGTTCAGGGCAGCCGGATCTCGGCGGGGGCGGGGTCGCTCGTCGCGCCGACCGGCGGCGAGCCGTACAGCCGGACGGCCTTGGTCTTCGCGCCGCGGGGGACGTCGAACCACAGGTCGAACTCGACGCGCATGGAGGCGCCGACCGAGATCCGCTCCGGCTGCCGCTTGATCATGGTGGCGTTGACGTCGGGGGAGTAGGTCCTGCCGTCGGTGGTGACGAGCCGCTGCTTCCAGGTGTCGAAGACCTGGATGTCGCGCCCGGTGTTGACGGCGAGGAGGCGGACGCGGGTGAACGCGCCCTTGGCGTCCATGGCGGCGTGGGTGCCCATGACGTCGGTCATGGACTCGCGGAACCCGACGACGGTGAACCGCATGTCGGCGCTCTTGCCGGTCCTGCCCTCGGGGACGGCCTCTCCCTCGCGCGCCTTCTCGGCCGGGATCTTGTAGTCGGGGAGGGAGGTGGCGTGCCCGGATCCGGAGCACCCGGCGAGCGCGAGCGCGGCGAGCGCGAGCGCGGCGCCAGCGAGGGCGGTGCCCGCGCGGGGGCGGCGGCGCGGGCCGCGGGTGCGCGAGTGAGGGTGGCGCATGCCTCGGAAGGTACGTCCGGCGGGCGGGCCGGGTGAACGGGCGGGATCGTTTCGCAACGCAACCGCAACCGGTGACGGACCTACACCGGTGTCGGGGCGGGCGGCGCCGTCGGCCCCGGACATGCGTTGACCCGGGGTCACCTTTGGGGCCGTACGAACCTTCCCCGGGCGCGTACGTTGTCTACTCGGTGACCCCGGGCCGGTCTGATCCACGCTACAGACCCGGGGCCGCGCATCGCAAAGAAAGTGCGGATCAAGGCGCGTCAGTGGGGCGGGCGGCGCCTCAGCCGCCGGACGGGGCGTCGCGCAGCATGCAGGTGAGGCGCGCGGTGCAGACCCTCCGGTCCTGGTCGTCGGTGATGACGATGTCGTAGGTGGCGAGGGTGCGGCCCCCGTGCACCTGGGTCGCCACGGCCGTGACGTACCCCTCGGTCGCGGACCGGTGGTGGGTGGCGTTGATCTCGATCCCGACGGCGATGCGGCCCGGGCCCGCGTGCAGGGCGGCGCCGGCGGAGCCGATCGACTCGGCCAGGACGCAGGAGGCGCCGCCGTGCAGGAGGCCGTAGGGCTGGGTGTTGCCCTTCACCGGCATGCGGCCCACGACGCGCTCGGGCGACGCCTCCAGGTACTCGAGGCCCATGGTCTTCGCCAGGTCGCCCTGCGGGTCGAACTCGCCCCCCGCGAGGATCTTCGCGATCGGGTCGTGCGGGCTCGCGCCGTCGGTGTCAGTCACTTACGCCTCCACAAAACTGTCGTACGCGCAGACTAGAGTCCTGGTGTGGCGACCTCACCAACGACCCCTGACAAGCGCGACCGGCTCCTTCTGCTCGACGGCCACTCCCTGGCCTACCGGGCGTTCTTCGCCCTGCCCGTGGAGAACTTCTCCACGACCGACGGGCAGCCGACCAACGCCGTGTACGGCTTCACCTCGATGCTCATCAACGTCCTGCGCGACGAGCAGCCCTCCCACATCGCGGTGGCGTTCGACCGCTCCGAGCCGACGTTCCGGCACGAGCAGTACGTGGAGTACAAGGCGGGCCGGCAGAAGACGCCCGACGAGTTCCGCAGCCAGGTCAGCCTGATCTTCGAGGTGCTGGACGCGCTGCGCATCCCGCGGATGTCGGTCGCGGGGTTCGAGGCCGACGACATCATCGCCACGCTGTCCGTCCAGGCCGCCCGCGCCGGGATGCAGACCCTCATCGTCACCGGCGACCGCGACGCGTTCCAGCTGGTCAACGACTCGGTGACGATCCTGTACCCGGTGCGCGGCGTCTCGGAGCTGGCCCGGATGGACCCGGCCGCCGTCGAGGCCAAGTACGGCGTCCCGCCCGAGCGGTACCGCGAGCTCGCCGCCCTCGTGGGGGAGAGCAGCGACAACCTGCCCGGCGTGCCCGGCGTCGGCCCGAAGACCGCCGCCAAGTGGCTCACCAAGTACGGCGACCTCGACACCCTCGTCAACCGCGTCGACGAGATCAAGGGGAAGGCCGGCGACAGCCTGCGCGAGCACCTGTCCGGCGTGCTGCGCAACCAGCAGATCAACAAGCTCGACTGCGAGGTCGGCCTGGAGCTCACGCCGCCGCAGTTGACGATGGGCCAGTGGGACCGCGAGGAGATCCACACCCTGTTCGACTCGCTGCAGTTCCGCGTCCTGCGCGAGCGGCTGTACGCCACGATCTCGGCGGCCGAGCCCGAGGCCGAGGAGGGCTTCGACGTCGAGGTCGAGGCGCTCGAACCCGGCGCGCTCGGCGCCTGGCTCGACGCCAACACCGCCGACCGGACCGGCGTCGCCGTCACCGGCACCTGGGGCCGCGGCACCGGCGAGATCACCGCGCTGGCGCTGGCGTCCAAGAAGGGCCCGGCCGTCCACATCGACCCGACCGAGCTGATCGAGGACGACGAGCGCGCCCTCGCCGCCTACCTCGCCGACCCCGCCCGCCCGAAGGCGATCCACGAGGCCAAGGGGCCGATGCTGGCGCTCGCCGCGCGCGGCATGCGGCTGGAGGGCGTCACCAGCGACACCGCGCTCGCCGCCTACCTCGCGCTCCCCGGCCAGCGGACGTTCGACCTCGCGGACCTCGTCCTGCGCTACCTGCACCGCGAGCTGCGCAGCGAGACCGAGGACTCCGGCCAGCTCACCCTGGACGGCTCCGGGGAGGAGGAGGCCGCCGAAGCCCTCGCGGTCCGCGCGCGCGCCGTTACCGAGCTCGCCGACGTCCTCGACAAGGACCTCGACAAGCGCGGCGCCACCCGCCTCCTGCGCGACGTCGAGCTGCCCCTGGTCGGCGTCCTGGCCGGCATGGAACGCGCGGGCATCGCCGTCGACGCCGACCACCTGGCCGGCCTGTCCGCGTCCCTGGGCGGCCAGGTCAAGGAGCAGGAGCAGCTCGCCCACGCCGCCGTCGGCCGCGAGTTCAACCTCGGCTCGCCCAAGCAGGTCCAGCAGGTCCTGTTCGACGAACTGAACCTCCCCAAGACCAAGCGCACCAAGACCGGCTACACCACCGACTCCGAGGCCCTCACGACCCTCCTGGAGAAGGACGGGCACCCCGTCCTGGAGCACATCCTCCGGTGGCGGGAGGTCGCCAAGCTCAAGAGCATCGTCGACTCCCTCATCCCGATGGCCGACGACGCCGGGCGCATCCACACCACCTTCAACCAGATGATCGCCGCCACCGGCCGGCTCTCCTCCACCGACCCCAACCTGCAGAACATCCCGATCCGCACCGCCGAAGGCCGCCAGATCCGCGAGGCGTTCGTCGTCGGCGACGGCTACGAGTCCCTCCTCACCGCCGACTACTCCCAGATCGAGCTGCGCATCATGGCGCACCTCTCCGAGGACGACGCCCTGCTGGAGGCGTTCGGCTCCGGCGCCGACTTCCACACCATCACCGCATCCCGCGTCTTCGGGCTGCCGCCCGAGCAGATCGACTCCGAGCTGCGCGCCCGCATCAAGGCCATGAACTACGGCCTCGCCTACGGCCTGTCGGCCTACGGGCTCTCCCAGCAGCTCCGGATCTCCCCCGACGAGGCGCGCGGCCTCATGGAGGAGTACTTCGAGCAGTTCGGCGGCGTCCGCGACTACCTGCACGACATCGTCGCCAAGGCCCGCCAGGAGGGCTACACCGAGACCATCCTCGGCCGCCGCCGCTACCTGCCCGACCTCAACTCCGACAACCGCCAGCGCCGCGAGATGGCCGAGCGGATGGCCCTCAACGCCCCCATCCAGGGCTCCGCCGCCGACATCATCAAGGTCGCCAGCCTCAACGTCGACCGCGCCCTCCGCGACGCCGGCCTGACCTCCCGCATGCTCCTCCAGGTCCACGACGAACTCGTCTTCGAAGTCGCCCCGGGCGAACTCGACGAACTGAAGACCCTCGTCAGCACCCAGATGGCCGGAGCCTACGAACTGCACGCCCCCCTCAGCGTCTCCATGGGCACCGGCCGCACCTGGCAGGATGCTGCGCATTAATTGCTTTTTTCTCCTCCTTCGGGCCTTGGCGGCCCTCCATCGTCGATAAAAGCGGGCGATCGCTGGCATCGCTTCGTCTCGCCTTGGCGGCTCGCTGCGCGATCAGATTCTTGCTTCGCTTGAATCTGCCTTCGGACGCGATCGCGGCCCCCAGCTTGTTGCGGGGTGCTGTGGTGGCTGAGGTTGTTGCGGTGCTTATTGCAGTGGCCTCCTCCTTCGGGCCTTGGCGGCCCTCCATCGTCGGGCACTGCGGCGATCGCTGGCATCGCTTCGTCTCGCCTTGGCGGCTCGCTGCGCGATCAGGTTCTCGCTTCGCTTGAACCTGCCTTCGGACGCGATCGCGAGTCCCAGGTTGTTGCGGGGTGCTGCGGTGGCTGAGGTCGTTGCCGGTCGGAGCGTAAGGCTTGCCCAGTGGCTCGCTGCGCGATCAGGTTCTCGCTTCGCTTGAACCTGCCTTCGGTGCGATCGCCAGGCTTGGGTCGTCGCGTGGCTGCGGTGCGGGCTGCGGCTGTCTCGGTAGGGCATGCCGGGAGTGCGTACGGCTCGCCTGGCGGCTCGTTGGTTGGACGGGGCCGGCTGCGTTGACGGCAGCCGCAACCGTTGGGGGCATTCGGTGGGTGGGGCGGTTGCCGTGGTGGTGGCTGCTCCGCATGGCCCTTTTCGTCACGCTGCTACGTGTCGCCGCGACGTGTCAGTGCGCGTGGCCGCATCTGGGGGGCGACGCCGTCGGCTGGGTAGAGCCGGGCGTCGCACGGGCGCGGAGTGCCTTCGGGAGGCCTGGGGCGCCTTGAGAGCGTGATCGCCGTCGTGTGAGCGGTGGTGGGGTGCTTGGACTGCGGCCGGAGAGGGTGTCGAGTTGGGTGTTTTGAGTTAATTGCGGCTTTTGTGGGCTTGTGTCCTTTGTGGTGTTGTGGTGGGGACTGCTTGTCGGCTTGGGTTTTGGGGGTGTTGTTTTTCGGGGGTGGGTGGGTTTTACCGGGGGTTTTCGGACTTGGTTTGTTGTGGGGCGGGGCGGGGGTGGTGGGTGAGGGTCATATGGGTACGTCGGTTGGTGTCCGTAGATGTCCGGGGGGTCGTACGCTGTCCTCCTGGTCCTGATCGGGTCGACCGGCGGGGGTAATGTGCCTCTCCTTCACAAGATCGCTGGAGTTGTGATCGTCTGCGCCGTGGTCCTGGGGCTGACGCTTCCCGGGAGCGGGAAGGAGCCTCGTAAGGAGAACGTGGCCCGGCGGGTCGGGGCCGCGTCGGGGGCGACGCCCACCGCGCGGGCGGCCAAGGCGGGGACCACGCCGGTGCCAGGGGCTTCTGGGGCCTCGGGCAGCGCCACGCCCACCGCGGTGGTGTCCACGCCCATCGCGGCGGCGGCGCCCGGAGCGGCCGCCGTCAAGGCGAACGAGCTGGGGCAGATCCCGGTGCTGATGTACCACCGGATCATGAAGAAGCCCGAGCTGTCGCTGGACCGGTCGAGCAAGGAGCTCTACGACGAGCTGACCGGGCTGGCCAAGGACGGCTACTACCCGATCACTGCCGCCGAGTTCGTGAGCGGGCGGATCGACGTGCCGGCCGGGAAGCACCCCGTGGTGCTGACGTTCGACGACAGCACGCCCGGGCACTTCGGCCTTGACCCGCAGGGCAACCCCAAGCCCGACACGGCGGTCGCGGTCATCCAGCAGGTCGCCCGGGAGAACCCCGGGTTCCGGCCGGTCGCGACGTTCTACCTGAACAAGGAGCTGTTCGGGATGGACGACACGCAGGCCGCGGCCGGGCTGCGGTGGCTCCAGCAGCACGGGTTCGAACTCGGCAACCACACGGTGTCCCACCCGAGCCTCTCCGGCATGTCCGAAAAGGGCGTGCACAAGGAGATCGGCGACATGGAGGACCGGATCGTCCGGCTCACCGGGGCGCACACGACGACGTTCGCGTACCCGTTCGGGGCCGTGCCGAAGAAGAAGGCCTGGGCCGAGAAGCTGGACGGCCGGTACGCCTTCCAGGGGATCTTCCTCGCCGGGTGGCGGCCCTCGGTGTCCCCGTTCGACGCCGACTTCGACCGGTGGAACATCGACCGGGTGCGCTCCGAGGGCAAGATCAAGGAGAACGACTGCACCAAGTACTGCTCCACGGCCTGGCTCGAGTACCTGGACAAGAACCCCGATGAGCGGTACACATCTGACGGGGACCCGAACACGGTGACGTTTCCCAAGGCGGCCGAGGACCGGATCGCCAAGTGGTACAGGGCCTACGCGCGGACGTACTGACCCGTGCCCGCCGGTGGCGGATTGACCACGGGAGTTCGGTCCCATATCCTGATCGCTGCGCTGTGGGCCTGCGCGCGCTTCGGACGGAGCAGGCTCGCGCTCGGTCAGGTCGGCGACATCGGTTCGGTTCACTGACGCGGCGTTGGTCGCGTCCCATTCCGGTCCTCGGCAGGGCGGATAACGGCCCTCCGCGCACAACCCATACGACTTCCATGTCCGTACCGGAGCCAGCCGACACATGACGAGCAGCACCGAGGCCACCTCGACCACCCCGCAGGTAGCGGTCAACGACATCGGGTCCGAGGAAGCCTTCCTCGCAGCGATCGACGAGACCATCAAGTACTTCAACGACGGCGACATTGTCGAAGGCACTGTCGTCAAGGTCGATCGTGACGAGGTCCTCCTCGACATCGGCTACAAGACCGAGGGCGTCATCCCCTCGCGCGAGCTGTCCATCAAGCACGACGTCGACCCGAACGAGGTCGTCTCCACCGGAGACCACGTCGAGGCCCTCGTCCTCCAGAAGGAGGACAAGGAGGGGCGTCTGATCCTGTCCAAGAAGCGCGCCCAGTACGAGCGCGCCTGGGGCACGATCGAGAAGATCAAGGACGAGGACGGCATCGTCACTGGCACGGTCATCGAGGTCGTCAAGGGCGGCCTCATCCTCGACATCGGGCTGCGCGGCTTCCTGCCCGCCTCGCTCGTCGAGATGCGCCGGGTCCGCGACCTGCAGCCCTACGTGGGCCGCGAGCTCGAGGCCAAGATCATCGAGCTGGACAAGAACCGCAACAACGTGGTGCTGTCCCGCCGTGCCTGGCTTGAGCAGACGCAGAGCGAGGTCCGCCAGACCTTCCTCAACACCCTGCAGAAGGGCCAGGTCCGCAAGGGCGTCGTCTCCTCGATCGTCAACTTCGGCGCGTTCGTCGACCTCGGCGGCGTCGACGGTCTGGTGCACGTCTCCGAGCTGTCCTGGAAGCACATCGACCACCCCTCCGAGGTCGTCGAGGTCGGCCAGGAGGTCACGGTCGAGGTCCTGGACGTCGACATGGAGCGCGAGCGCGTCTCCCTGTCGCTCAAGGCGACCCAGGAAGACCCGTGGCAGCAGTTCGCCCGCACCCACCAGATCGGGCAGGTCGTCCCGGGCCGGGTCACCAAGCTGGTGCCGTTCGGCGCGTTCGTCCGCGTCGAGGAGGGCATCGAGGGCCTGGTGCACATCTCCGAGCTGGCCGAGCGGCACGTGGAGATCCCCGAGCAGGTCGTCCAGGTCGGCGACGAGATCTTCGTGAAGATCATCGACATCGACCTCGACCGGCGCCGGATCAGCCTGTCGCTCAAGCAGGCCAACGAGGGCGCCGCGGGGATCGAGGAAGAGGACTTCGACCCGACCCTGTACGGCATGCCGGCCGAGTACGACGAGCAGGGGAACTACAAGTACCCCGAGGGCTTCGACGCCGACACCGGCGAGTGGCTCGAGGGCTTCGACGAGCAGCGCGAGACCTGGGAGCGGCAGTACGCCGAGGCCCGCGCCCGCTTCGACGCCCACCGCAAGCAGATCGAAGAGGCCCGCAAGGCCGAGGCGGAGGCCGGCGCCGAGCCCGCGGGTGGCGGCGGCGGCGAGACCTCCTACTCCGGCGGCGGCGAGAGCGAGTCCGGCGGTGGCGCCCTCGCCACCGACGAGGCGCTCGCCGCGCTGCGGGAGAAGCTCTCCGGCGGCCAGTGAGGCCCTGACGCGCCGTCCGCGCGCGGCCGCCCAGGCGGCCCCGCGCGGCGGCCGGTGACATACTGAGCACGGCCGGAGAACGATCTTTCGGGATCGGCCTCCGGCCGTGCTTCGGTTAGGCCACCATGGCTCCGAGGCCGCGCGCCGGTCCGCGGCGCCCCCCAGCATCCGCATGTCCCGAAGGTCCGCTCGTCCCCCGGGAGCACTCGTTCAATTGGCCAGCACAGACGTAGGCACCAGGACCGGCGGCCCCGCGGCGGCCGGCCCCCCGATCGTCCCGCAGGGCCCCGCGCGACTCGCGCTGATCGCCGTCACCGTCGCGGTGCTGGCGCAGACGCTGAGGTTCTCGCTGCCGCAGCTCGACCACTTCGCCGACCAGGCCGGGACCGCGGCCGCCGCCGGCGCGGTGCTCGTGGTCTACCTCGCCGGGTTCGCCGCCCCGCTGATCCGCCGCCTCGCCGGCCCGCGCGGGCTGCTGCTCGCCGGCGTGGGCGGGCTGTTCGCCGTCCGGCTGCTCGCGCAGGCCGTCGACCCGCGCACCTGGCTCGCGTTCGCCGGCACCGCCGTCGGCATGCTCGCCGTCGCGGCGCTGTACGAGGGCGCCCGCGGCCTGTCCGGGGTGGGGTTCGCGACGGCCACCGTCGCGGGCCTGTCCATCGACACCGCCGTGCGGATGTGCTTCGCCACCTGGGACGCGGTGTGGCGCGACGGCCTCGGCCCCTGGCTGGCCTGCCTGGCGTTCGTCGGTGTCGGCGCCGCCGCGCTCTACCGCGAGCTGGCGTCCGGGCCCGTCACCGCGCCCGGCGTCTCGTGGCGGGACGCGCTCGGCGCCGCGGCGTTCGGGCCGTTCCTCGCGCTGCAGGTCCTCGTGCTCGCCAGCCCCGCGTTCGTGGCCTCGTCGGGGTGGCAGTCGCTGACCGGCGCGCACGTCGCGATCGTCATCGGGCAGGGCCTCGCGCTGGCGTTCCTCGCCTCCGGGCTCGCCGTGCGGGCGGTGCCGGGCGGCGTGTGCGTGCTCGGCGGGACCGTCCTCGGCGTCGGCGCGGGCGCCGTCGCGGGCACGTACGCGATCTCCGGTATCGAGGTCGTCCCCATCGTGATCGTCGGGCAGGTGCTGTCGGCGTGGCTGCTGGCCGTCGCGTGCCGGGCGCCGCTGCGCCGCGCGGGCACCGGCGGGCCGGTCTGGCGGGTGGACGCCGGCGCCGCGCTCGGCGGCCTGC
>NZ_JBEUPD010000015.1:163496-219178 GCF_040492135.1 Actinomadura sp. NPDC000600 | reverse complement strand
GGAGCGTGACGCCGCCGTTCTGCGCCTGCTGGACGAGGGCCTTGCCGACCGCGTTCGCCGCCCGCTGCGGCCGGGCCGCGGCCGTCGTCGGCGACCTCGACGAGCAGTTCCCCGCGGCCGGGCGCGACGTTCACGGTCACTTCGCGGGCGGCGGCGTGCCGCACCACGTTGGTGAGGGACTCCTGGACGATCCGGTACGCGGCCAGGCCGACCTCGGCCGGCGGGTCCGCAGCGTCGCCGACGCTGACGTGCACCGTGAGGCCCGCCGACCGCGCCGGCGCCACCAGCTCGCCGATCCGGTCCAGGCCGGGCGCGGGCGCGGTCGGCGCCTCCTCGTCGGCCTGCCGCAGCACCCCGAGCGTCGCGCGGAGCTCGCGCAGCGCCTCCCTGCTCGACTCCTTGATCGCCGCGAGGGCGGCCTCGCCGTTCGCCGGGTCCCGGTGGAACCGGTGCAGGGCAGTCCCCGCCTGGACGTTGATGAGGGAGATGTGGTGGCCGACGACGTCGTGGAGCTCGCGGGCGATGCGCAGCCGCTCCTCCCCGGCGGCGCGCCGCTCGGCCTCGCGCAGGTAGGCCAGGCGGCTGTGCCGGACCCAGCCCAGCGCGACCATGACCACCACCCACCCGGACAGCATGAACAGCGCGACGCTGTTGACGTCCCTGTTGCCGAGGAGCGTGCCGGCCCCGGTGCCGATCACCGTCAGCGCGCCGAGGGCGACGGCCGCCTGGAGCCTGCCCGCCGCCGCGACCTGGTACAGCGCGACGGTGAGCGCGATCATCAGCGCTCCGTCGTAGGCGGAGAGGACGTAGTAGCCGAACGTGAGCACCAGGACGAGCGATCCGACGGCCACCGGGTGGCGGGGGGTGAGGTACAGCGCTCCGCAGGTCGCCGCGATGAGCGCCCAGCCCAGGGCGGTGACGCCCCAGGGCTCCGCGCGGTCGCCGACGAGCGAGCCCACGCTGCTGGCGGCCACCACCAGCAGCACGGCGCCGGCCAGGGCCGCGTCCCGTGCGCGGCCGCGCGGCGGAACGGGACCACGGCGACGACCCATGCGCACAGCCTAGGCGGCGGCGCCCGCGGCGCTCTCCTCCTCTCGGCCGCACCCGGCGGGCCGGCCTTGCAACCTGAGGCGCAACCGGACGCCCGCGGGCTGCGACCAGAGGCGGAGGCGCCGCCTCCCGCCCGGCGGTCCGAGCGCCGCGGCCGGAGCCCGTCAGGCGTCGTAGGTGTGGACGAACCTGGACAGCAGGCGGGCGAACTCGGCGCGCTCCTCGTCCGTCCAGTCGCTCATGGCCTTGGCGAAGTGCTCCTGGCGGGTGCGGCGGGTCGCCTCGACGACGGACCGCCCGGCGTCGGTGAGTTCCAGATGGATGCGGCGGCCGTCCTCCTGGGACGCGACCCGCCGGACATAGCCCGACTTGACCGCCTCGGCGACGATGCGGCTGCCGCGTGAGGCGTCCACGCCGAGGCGGGCGGCGACCAGGCCGACGCTCATCTCCTCGCCGGGCCGGTCGGGACCCTCGTCGACGATGTCCACGACGTGCAGGACCTGCACGTCCACGGGGAGGTTGTGCTCCCGCACCGCCGCCTTGCCCAGCCGCTGCCGCGACATCCCGCGGCGCAGCTTGACCATGCTCCGTTCGACGGCGTCCAGTGCCTCCTCGCTCATGGCGACAGTGTAACCAGGTTGCGCAGCTCATATAGTTGCTCTTAGCATTCAAATGCTCAAAGCAAACGAATGTGAGGTGCAGATGGTTTCCGCGACCGCGCCGATGACCGACCGGCACCGGCTGCTGGTGTTCGGCGGGCTGATGCTCGCCGGGCTCATGTCCTCGCTGGACGCGACGGTGCTCGGCACCGCGCTGCCGACGATCGTCGGCGACCTCGGCGGGCTGGACCGGCTCGCCTGGGTGTCGACGGCGTACGTGCTGGCCACCAGCGTCACCGTCCCGCTGTCGGGACGGCTCGGGGACCTGTTCGGCCGCCGCCGCGTGCTGCTGATCGGGCTGCTCGGCTTCCTCGCCGGATCGGCGGCGTGCGGCGCGGCGCCCGGCATGACCTGGCTGATCGTGTTCCGCGCCGGCCAGGGCGCCGCCGCCGGCTGCCTGATGAGCTCGATGTTCGCGCTCACCGGCGAGCTGTTCGAGCCGCGCGAGCGCGCCCGGTACCAGGGGTACTCGGCGCTGGTCTTCGCGGTGTCCAGCATCGCGGGACCGCTCGCCGGCGGGGTGCTCACCGACCACGCGTCCTGGCGGTGGGTCTTCTACCTCAACCTGCCGCTCGGCATCGCCGCGACCGCCGTCATCGTGCTGTTCCTGCGGCTGCCCGCGCCCGAGGGCAGGCCGCGGATCGACTACGCCGGGATCGTCCTGCTCGGCGCGGCCGTCACCTGCTTCACCCTGTTCACCAGCTGGGCCGGGACGCGCCATGCGTGGGGCTCGCCCGCCGTCCTCGCGCTTGCGGCGGCGTCGGCCGTGCTGTTCACCGCGTGGGTGCTGGCCGAGCGGGCGGCCGCCGAACCGGTCGTCCCGCCGCGCCTGTTCCGCGACCGCTCGTTCAGCGTGGCCTGCGTCGTCGCGGCCGTCGGCGGCGCGACGGGGTTCGGGCTCGCCACCTACCTGCCGATGTTCTTCCAGGTCGTCGGGGGAGTGGGCGCCACCAGGTCGGGCCTGCTGCTGCTCCCCATGATGGCCGCCCTCCTGGCCGCGTCCGTGGCCGCCGGCCGGTACATCCACCGGACCGGCCGCTACCACCGGCTGCCCGCGGCGAGCATGGCGGTCAGCGCGGCGGGGATCGCGCTGCTGGCGACCATGGACACCCGCACCGGCCTGGTCACCGCGGGCTGCTACATGGCCGTCCTCGGCTTCGGGGCCGGGCTGTCCCAGCAGGTCGTCATGCTCATCGCGCAGCAGGCCGCGCCGCACCGCGACCTCGGCGCGGCGAGCTCGGGCGTCTTCGCGAGCCGGATGCTCGGCACCGCCGCCGGGATGGCGGTGTTCGGCGCCGTCGTGGCGAACCGGTTCGCCGAGGAGATCGTCCGGCGCGTCCCGGACGGGCGGGTGCCCGCGTTCGAGGACGCCGTCCGCCCCGAGGTCCTGGAGACCCTCCCGGCGCCGGTGCGCGACGGCGTCGCCGAGGCCTTCGCGGACGCGTTCTCCACCCTGTTCGTCGCCGCGCTGCCCGCCGCCGCGGTGGGCCTGGCGGCCGCGCTGCTGCTCCGCCACGTCCCCCTGGTGCGGCGCGGCCCGGAGCGCTAGTCGCGAGCGCCGGCGTCGAGGGCGGCGTCGTGGACGAGGAGCGCGATCTGGACGCGGTTGTTCAGCTCCAGCTTGGTCAGCAGCCGCGACACGTACGCCTTCACGGTGGCGACGCTGAGCGACAGCTCCCTGCCGATCTCGCTGTTGGTCCGGCCGCGCCCGACCAGCGCGGCCACGGCCCGCTCGCCCTCGCTGAGCCGGGCGAGCAGCTCGCGGGCGCGGGCCCGGCGCGGGTCCGCGCCGCTCTCGGCCACGTACGCCATCATCTTGCGCAGTACCGCGGGCGACATCATCGGCTCGCCGGCCGCCACCCGCCGGATCGCCGCGACGATCTCCGGCGGCGGGGTGTGCTTCAGCAGGAAGCCGCTCGCCCCCGCGCGCATCGCCCGCAGGATGTGGTCGTCGGAGTCGAACGTGGTCAGGATGATGATCTCGGGCGGCTCGCGGCGGCCGCGCAGCAGCTCGGTCGCCGCGAGGCCGTCCAGCCGCGGCATCCGGATGTCCATCAGCACGACGTCGGGCCGGTGCTGGTTGACGGCGGCGACGACCTCGGCGCCGTCGGAGACGTCGGCGACCACCTCCAGGTCGCCGGCGCTCGCCAGCATCATCGACAGGCCGGCCCGGACGAGCGCGTCGTCGTCCACGATCAGGACACGGACGGGAGGGGAGTCCATCCCGCCACCCTACGGGCGTCTCAGGGACGGCGCAGGCGGCGCCCGGTGACGCTCGACGCCGCCAGCCGGAACCACGCCTCCCGGTCGCCGCCCGGCCAGGGGCGGACCTGCGCGACCTCGGCCTTCTCCGCCTCGGACAGGGGATGCGCGCCGCCGCGCAGCAGCACGCTCCAGCCCGCGTGGTCGGCCTCGTCGAACCTGTCGACCTCGAAGGCCGCCCGGACCTCCCCGCCGGCCACCGCCGTCAGCAGGTTGCGGTTCAGCCGGCCCGAGGCCGACGTGCGGAAGATCACCGCGTCGCCCTCGACGGCGTAGTTCACCGGGACGACCGTCGGTCCCTCGCCGTCGTCGAACGCCACCCGGCCGATGGTGCCGCCGGCGAGGAGCTTCATGCACTCGTCGCGGTCGAGTTCTTCCAGGACGGGCCCGTCAGAGGAGTTCGCTGCCATGCGTATCACCTTTCCCACCGGTCCCTGCGCCATGCGCCGACCGTAGCGGAAGGCGGGCGCGCAGGCGGAACCGGCCGTCGCCGGTGCGGCCGTGCTCCAGCGTCCCGCCGAGGAGCGCCACCCGCTCGGCGAGGCCGACCAGGCCCGTACCGGAACCGGGGAGGGGCAGCGGCGGCGGGACGGCCGGCAGCGCGTTCACGATCTCGACCTCCAGTTCGGCTCCCGCGTCGAGGCGGACCCGGACATGCGCGCCCGGTGCGTGCTTGCGGGCGTTCGTCAGCCCCTCCTGGACGATCCGGTAGGCGTGCCGCCCGACGCGGGAGGGGACCAGGCCAGGGTCGGGGACGTTCTGCTCCAGGCTGACGCGGCTCCCGGCGCGCCTCGACTCCTCCACGAGCCCGGGGACGTCGGCGAGCGTCGGCTGCGGGCGCTCGGGATCGGCGCCGGGCGAGTCGTCCCGCAGCACGCCGATCACCTCGCGCAGGTCCTCCATCGCCTCGTAGGCGCTCCGCCGGATGACCCCGGCGGCCTCCCGCTGGCCCTCGGGCGTCCCCGGGCCGAACTCCAGCGCCCCCGCGTGCACGGCCAGCAGCGAGATGCGGTGCGCCAGGACGTCGTGCATCTCGCGGGCGAGCCGCTCGCGCTCCAGCAGCCGGGCCTCCTCGACCCGCAGCCGCTGCTCGGTCTCCGCGGCGCGGGCCCGCTCCTCCAGCGACGCGATCAGCTGCCGCCGGGACCGCACCAGCATCCCCGTCGTGATGAGGACCGCGTAGATCAGCGCGAAGATGACGCTGCCCTCGCGGAAGTCGGTCCCGGAGGCCGACGCCCAGAAGAGCCCGATGATCAGCGCCAGGTTCGCGCCGGCGATCGGCAGGGCGATCCGCCAGGGGCGCAGCATGGCCAGCGAGTACATCGCGATCGCCGCCGTGCCGAGCGTCGTCGTCGCCGTCCACTGCGCGAACACCATCACGACCGCGAGGCCCACCGGATGGCGCCGCCGGAAGAGCACGAGGAACACGCAGGCGACGGCGCCGAGGAGCACGTCCCGCCGGACCGCGATCGTCTCTCCGGCAGGCAGGTCGTCGATCGTGCCCTGGAGCAGCACCCAGCCGAGCACCATCGCGGCGGCGGCGGCGCCGAGGTCGCCGAGCCAGTCGCGCCACGGTCGCCGGAGGAGGTCCATCCGGCCAACGGTAGCCGTGCCGTCCGCCCCGGTCAGCGGCCGCAGGTCGGCCGCCGCGTCGACTTTGGTCGACGCGCGTGCTGGGGCTGTCCCCACCCTCCGGCCGCCCGCTGCCCGCAGTGTGCCCGCGCCCGCCGCTGCCTAGCGTCGGAGACCATGACGACCACACGATCGAGGCGGCGCCGGGCCGCCAGGCGAGCGGCCGCGGTGCTGGCGGCGGTGGCCGCGATCGCCGTGACCGCCGCCGTCCCGGCGCCCGCGCGGGCCGAGCCGGCGCAGGCCGGCTGCACCGACCGCACGGCGACGCGGCAGGCCCTGGAACGCATGACCGGGACACACGGACTCACCGGCGCGGCCGTACGCGTCGACGACCCTGCCTGCGGGACGTGGACGGCCGGGAGCGGGGTGGCCGACCGCAGCACCGGGCGCCCGATGCGGGCGGACCTGCGGGTGCGGGTCGCCAGCGTCACCAAGACGTTCACGGCCGTGACCGTGCTCCAGCTGGCCCGGGAGGGCCGGATCTCGCTGGACGCCCCGGTCGAGCGCTACCTGCCCGGCCTGCTCGACCGGGGCGGCTACGACGGCCGCAAGATCACCGTGCGGAGCCTGCTGCGGCACACCAGCGGCCTGCCCGACCACATGGACACCTTCGCGGGGCCGGACGGGTACCGCTTCCGGCACTTCGAGCCGGAGGAGCTGGTCGAGCGGGCGCTGACGCTCCCGCCGCCGGGCCCCGGCTGGCACTACTCGACCACCAACTACGTCATCGCCGGGCTCATCGCAGAGAAGGCGAGCGGCCACTCCCTCGAGGAGGAGGTCCGGCGCCGCATCATCCGGCCCCTGCGGCTGAGCGACACCTACTGGCCGGGCGACGAGACCCGGATCAGGGGGGCGTACGCGCACGGCTACGTGCGGGAGGAGCGCGACGGGGCCGTCCGCTGGGAGGACTTCACCGCGATGAACACGACGGTGGCCTGGGCCGGCGGGGCCCTCATCTCCAGCCCGCGGGACCTGAACGCCTTCTTCGGCGCGCTGATGGGCGGCCGCCTGCTGCCGCCGGAGATGCTCGCGCAGATGCGGCGGACCGTCCCCGCCGACCCCGACCGCGTCTGGGAGGGCGCGGCCTACGGCCTCGGGCTGATCGGGACACCGCTGCGCTGCGGCGGTACCTGGTGGGGGCACGCCGGCGGCCTCGAGAGCTACATCACCGTCTCGGGCGTCGCGCCGTCGGGGCGCCGCGTCACGGTCGACCTCAACGAGAACCCGTCCACCAGGGAGGCGTTCGACGACCAGATGAAGCTCGTCGAGACGGCGTTCTGCGACGGGGCGGGCGGCCCGGCCGCCGCCGCACCGGCCGCCGCGCGCGCCGCCGGACCGGGCGCCGCCACGGGCGGGCGCGGGGGCCTCGCCCGCTTCTACGACCAGCGGTTGAACTGGAAGGCGTGCACGCTCGGATCCGGCGACGAGACCGGCAAGGATCTCGACAAGGCGGGCGCCCGGTGCGCGGACGTGACCGTCCCGCTCGACTACCGCCACCCGGACGGCCGCACCATCACGGTCGCGATCTCGCGGCTGAAGGCGTCCGACCCCGGCCACCGCATCGGGACGATGATCCTCAACGGCGGCGGCCCGGGACCGGCCATCGACATGCCCCCCTACATGCGCTCCATCATGGGGAAGGCCGGGCCGCGCTACGACCTGGTCGGCATGGACCCGCGCTCGCTCGGCCGCAGCGCCGCGGTCGACTGCGGCTGGCCCTCCGGGACGTGGATCAGGTCGGCGGGGGAGAGCCGCCGCTCGTTCGACCGGGCCACCGCCTTCGCCAAGGACCTGGCGGCGCGGTGCGCGCGGACGAACGGCGGCGTCCTGCCGCACGTCAGCACGCGCAACATCGCCCGCGACATGGACATCGTCCGGGCCGCCCTCGGTGAGCGGAAGGTCTCCTACAACGGCGCGTCCTACGGCACCTACCTCGGGTCGGTGTACGCGACGATGTTCCCCGGCCGCCTCGACCGCGTCGTCCTCGACAGCTCGGTCGACCCGACCCGCTTCGGCCCGCGGCTGCTGGCCGGCGCCGAAGGCGCCAACGACCACGCGCTCGGCGCGTGGGCGGAGTGGGCGGCGAGGCGCGACGCGGCCTACGGCCTCGGCGGCACCCGCGCCGAAGTCCTCGGTACCGTGCGCTCGCTCGTCAAGGCGTCCGCCGAGAAGCCGCTCGCGGTCGGCCGGTACCGCGTGGACGACACGGTGCTGCCGGTCGTGCTGTTCGACAACCTCGGCACCGACGAGGACGAGCCCAGGGCCGTGCTCGCGCAGTCGCTGCGCGTCCTCGCCAAGGCCGCGGCGGGGGAGAGCGTCCAGCCGACCAAGGAACTGGAGGAGGAGCTGGCGTTCCTGCTCACCGGCGCCGAGTCGGTGTACGGGAGCGGGCAGACCGCGATCGTCTGCGGGGACGCGGCCGCGCCGCGCGACCCGGAGTTCTACCGGCGCGACATCGAGCGGAACCGGCCGGCCAGCCCGCTGTTCGCGCCGCTGACCCGCGACGTCAACCCGTGCGCGTTCTGGCCGACGCGGCCCGCGGAGCGGCCGACGCAGGTCGGCGGGCGCCTGCCCGCGCTGATGGTGGCCGCGACCGGTGACACGCGGACCACCTACGCGAACAACGAGGCGCTGCACCGGCTGCTGCGCGGCTCGCGGATGGTCACGCTGGACGCCGACGTCCACGCGCCCTACCAGCGCGGCTATCCGAGCGCCTGCGTCATGGACACCGTCAACGACTACCTGCTGACCGGCCGCCTGCCCGCGCGGGACTTCACCTGCGACTGAGGCGGCGCGCACTCCTGGCCGAGGCCCCGGGGCGGGCCGTCCGACGACCGGGCGGCCCGCCCCGGGTCCCTTCCGCGCCTCGTGCCGCGGCCGGGCGGCCCGGTCAGCCGTTCTTGGTCTTGGCCACGGTGAGCAGCACCGCGGCGTCCTCCAGCGCCTCCAGGCCGTGCCGGGCGTCCGGGATGATCAGCAGGTCGCCGGCGATGCCGTCCCAGGAGTCCTCCCCGGCCACCAGCCGGACCCGCCCCTGCATCACCAGGACCGTCGCCTCGCCCGGGTTCTCGTGCTCCGCCAGCGACGTGCCCGCCGTCATGGTGATCAGCGTCTGCCGCAGGACGTGCTCGTGCCCGCCGTACACCGTGTCGGCGCTGCGCCCGGTCGAGGCCGCGGCGGCGCGCTTCATCAGGTCCCGTACCCGTGCGTCCAACGAGAGCTTCTGCATGGCACCAAGTGTGCCAGTGAGGTCCGGGACGGGTCCCGGGGCCCGGGTCACGTGAGGGGCGCGCCCGTCACGGGCTTGCCGACGGCGCTGCCCGCGAGCCAGCCGTCCCAGGACTTCGCCCACGGCGTCGGCCCGTTCCCGAACTGGAGCTGCCGCGACGTGCCCGTCACCTTCACCACGTCGCCCCGGTTGGTGAAGTCGTAGAACCACTTGGCGTCCCCGGGAGCGGCGTTCACGCACCCGTGGCTGACGTTGTCGTTGCCCTGCGCGTCGGTCGACCACGGGGCCGAGTGCACGAACGTCCCGCTGTAGGTGAGGCGGACGTTCCACTTCGTCGGGATGCGGTACTCGCCGGGGTCGCCGGTGGTGGCCGAGTCCATGATGATGTGCGCCGCCTTCTCCTGCGCGATCATCGTGCCGCTGTAGCTGTCGTGCCCCGGCTTGCCGAGGCTCACCTTCATCGTCCGCACCGTCCGGCCGCCGTCGGTCACCGTCGCCCGGTGCTTCTTGGCGTCGATGGTGGTGATGTGCCGCGGCCCCACGGTGAACTCGACGCTGCGGTCCTTCATGCCGTACATGCCCTCGCCGGCCTTCAGCCCGGCCAGGTGCGCGACGACCTTCACCTTCTGCCCGGACGGCCAGTAGTCGCGGGGCCGGAAGTCGACCTCCTTGTCGCTGACCCAGTACCAGGCGCCCTCGACCGGCTTGGACATGCGGACCTCGAGGGCCTTCTCCACCGCGACCTTGCCCGCCTTGGTGCTCACCGGCTTGGACAGCAGCAGCTGCACGGGCATGCCGACGCCGACGGTCTCGCCGTCCAGCGGCGACATGCCGCTCTCCAGCTTCTTCTGCGGCGTCAGGGTCGTGAACGTGGACGTCGCGGTGACCTCCTTGCCGCCGTCCCCGCTGCCCTTCGCCGTGACCGTGTAGGTCGTGGAGGGCTGCAGGGTCCATGACGACGTCCATGACTTGCCGTCGGAGGCGAGCTTCCCCTCGGCCTTGGCGCCCTTCTTGCCGTAGGCGAGGGTGACGCTGGTCAGCTTTCCCTTGTCCGCCGTGACGGTGACGGGCTTGTCGGGGGCGGCCTGCTTCGTGCCGGTCGCGGGCGTGATGGCGAGCTTCACCGCGTCCTCGGCCTTGCCGCCACCGCCACCGCCACCGCCGCCGTCTCCGCCGCCGGACGAGCAGCCCGCAGCGGCGATCACCGCCGCTCCGATGATCGCCGCACTCGCCGTCCCGGTCCGACCCTTGAGCACCTGAGAACTCCTCACGCTCGACGCGGGTTTTCCCTTGGTTAGGGTATGCACGCTTTCGGGCGAGGCATGCGGAAGCTCCGCTACCGTTCAGTCTTCTCCCAGGTGTACGGGCCTATCTTCATGCCGGGTTCACGGGGAGGTGAAACTCCCCGGCGGCAGCTCGGACGCGGCGGCGCGGTCCAGCAGGAAGAGGGTCCGGCTCCGGCCGCGGGCCCCGGCGCACGGGACCTGGAACGGGTCCGCGTCCGGGGCCAGCCCGCGCCCGACGGCCTTCGCCTTGGACTCGCCCGCCGCCAGCACCCACACCTCGTCCGCGGCGCGCAGGGACGGGAACGTGAGCGAGATCCGGGTCGGCGGCGGCTTCGGGGCGCCGCGCACCGCCGCGACCGCGCCCTCGTCGCGCAGCGCCGGCATCTCCGGGAACAGCGACGCCACGTGCGCGTCGGGGCCGACGCCCAGCATCAGCACGTCGAAGGACGGCACCGGGCCGCCCCCCGCCCCCGCGGCGGCCCGCAGCTCGGCGGCGTACCGCTCGGCCGCGGCGTCGGGGTCGTCGCCGTCCGGGCCGTCCGCCGCCGGCATCGCGTGCACCCGGGCCGGGTCGAGCGGGACGCGGTCGAGCAGCGCCTCCCGCGCCCCGGTCTCGTTGCGCTCCGGGTCGCCCGCGGGCAGGAACCGCTCGTCGCCCCACCACACGTCCAGCCGGCCCCAGTCGACCGCGTCGCGGGCGCCAGAGGCGGCCAGCGCGGCGAGCACCGCCGTGCCGACGCCGCCGCCGGTGAGCACGACCGACGCCGAGCCCCGCGCCGCCTGGACGTCGGCGATCCGCGTCACCAGCCGGGCCGCGGCCGCCTCGGCGAGCAGGGACTGGTCGCGGTGGACCAGGACGGCCGGGGGAGTCACGCGTCCCCCGACTTGCCGCGCCCCTTGCGCGCCGGCGGCTTGGACTCGCCCTGCTTGGACTCGGCCTGCTTCCTGGCGGGCCCGGTCTTGGCGGCGTCGGGCGTCGCCGACACCGGCTCGCTCGCCACGCCCGGCTTCTGCGTCCCGCCCGCGAGGTCCTTGGCGAACCGGGCGGCGGCCTCGCGGTAGACCTCGTCGGGGTCGAGGCGCCGCAGCTCCTCGGCCAGCAGCTCGGCCATCGGCCGCCGCATCAGCGACACCTGCCGGTCGGGCTGGCCGGGACGGGACAGCGTCGCGACCCGCCCGTCCGGGCGGTCGATGACGATGTCGCCGCCCGTCGTCGCCAGCCGGACGCCGGTGATGCCGGGGCCCTCGGAGACCGACCGGCCCACCGGGACGCCGAGCCGGACCGACAGCCACGCGGCCAGCAGCTCCGCGCTCGGGGAGTCCGGCTCGGCCATCACCTCGCCGGCGGTGATCTCCTCGTGGTCCTGGTCGAGCGCGGCGGCCAGCAGCGACCGCCAGGAGGTCAGCCGGGTCCACGTGAAGTCGGTGTCGCCCGGCCGGTAGCCCTCGGCGAGCTGGGCGAGGGTGCCGAGCCGGTCGCGCGCCGCGTAGGAGTCGGTCACCCGGCGCTGCGCCAGCCGGCCGAGCGGGTCCTTGGCGGGCACCTTCGGCACCTTGCCGCCGGGCCACCACGTCACCACCGGGGTGTCGGGCATCAGCAGCGGGACGACGACGGAGTCGGCGTGCTCGGCGAGCGGCCCGTACATGCGCAGCAGCACCGTCTCGCCGGGGCCGGTCTCGCCCATGCGGATCTCGGCGTCGAGCCGGGACGAGCCGCCCCGCGGGTCGCGGGAGATGACGGTCAGCACCCGGCAGGGGTGCTCGCGCGCCGCCTCGGTCGCGGCGCGCACCGCGTCGTACTGGGCCGACTCGTCCGTCACGATGATCAGCGTGAGCACCATGCCGACGGCGGGGCCGCCCATCAGGTGCCGCGACTGCGTGAGCGCGTCCTGGATCTTGCGGGTCGTCGTGCCGGTCAGATCGATGTTCATCGGTGCTCCTTCGTGGATACCCCGGCCTCAAGCCGGGGAGGAAACGAAGCCCCTGTCGAGCAGGACGTGGAAAGACGAGTTCCCCAGGGAGATTTGGCCTCTGCGCTCGCACCCGGGCCGGTAGCTTGTGAGGCATGGCGCGGCAGGTCAGGCGGGCGTTCAAGTACCGCTTCTACCCCACCGCCGAGCAGGCGGCCGAGCTGTCGCGCACGTTCGGATGCGTGCGACTGGTCTACAACAAGGCGCTTGAAGAACGCACCCGGGCCTGGTACGGCGAGCAGCGCCGCATTTCCTACCTGCAGTCTTCGGCGGCGCTGACGCAGTGGAAGAAGACCGAGGAACTGGCCTTCCTCACCGAGGTGTCCTGCGTTCCGCCTCAGCAGGCGCTGCGACATCTTCAGGCCGCGTTCGCCAACTTCTTCGCCAAGCGGGCCGCCTATCCGCGGTTCAAGTCGCGCAAGCGGTCGCGTTGCTCGGCCGAGTACACCCGCAGTGCCTTCACCTGGCGCGATGGGCGCCTGACGCTGGCGAAGATGGCCGCGCCCCTGGACATCCGCTGGTCGCGTCACCTGCCCGAGGGGGCCGAACCGAGCACGGTGACGGTGTCGCGCGACAGCGCCGGCCGCTGGTTCGTCTCCCTGCTGTGCCAGGACACCATCCCCGCCGCTCCCGCCACTGACGCGGCGGTCGGGGTGGACGCCGGGATCACCTCCCTGGTGGCCCTGTCCACCGGGGAGAAGATCACCAACCCCCGGCACGAGCGGCGGGACCGTGCCCGCCTGGCCAAGGCGCAGCGGGAGCTGGCCCGCAAAGCTCCCGGTCCGGTGAACCGGGACAAGGCCCGCCGCAGGGTGGCCCAGGTGCACGCTCGGATCGTCGACCGGCGCCGCGATCTCCTGCACAAGGTGTCGACCCGCCTCGTCCGTGAGAACCAAACGGTCGTGATCGAAGACCTCATTGCCGGCAACCTGCTCAAGAACCGCAAGCTCGCCCGCGCCATCTCCGACGCCGCGTGGCGGGAACTGCGCACGATGCTGGAGTACAAGTGCGCCTGGTACGGCCGCGACCTCGTGGTCGTCGACCGCTGGTTCCCCTCCACCAAGCTCTGCGGGACCTGCGGAACCGTCCGCGCCGAGCTGCCGCTCAACGTCCGCGAATGGACGTGCGGTTGCGGCAGCGTGCATGACCGCGACGTGAACGCGGCGCGCAACATCCTGGCCGCCGGGCTGGCGGTGACCGCCTGTGGAGACGGTGTAAGACCTCAACGGGGCACCTCCCGGACGGGGCACTCGTCGGCGAAGCAGGAAACCCAGCGGGCGACCGCTGGAATCGCCCGCCCGTAAGCGGGGGAGGAAGTCAACTAGAGCCGCCTCCAGGTTCGGCCGTCCCGCGCCATCAGCTCGTCGGCGCTGTCGGGCCCGTAGCCGCCGGACTTGTACTGGTCGAGGCCGCCGCGGCTCGCCCAGTACTCCTCGATCGGGTCGAGGATCTTCCAGGACAGCTCGACCTCCTCCTGCCGCGGGAACAGCGGCGGATCACCGATCAGCACGTCCAGCAGCAGCCGCTCGTAGGCCTCGGGGGAGGCCTCGGTGAACGACTCGCCGTAGGCGAAGTCCATGTTGACGTCGCGGATCTCCATCGAGGTGCCGGGCACCTTCGAGCCGAACCGGACCGTGATGCCCTCGTCCGGCTGCACCCGCATCACCAGGGCGTTCTGCCCCAGCTCCTCGGTGTCGGTGTGCGAGAACGGCAGGTGCGGCGCCTGCTGGAACACCATCGCCACCTCCGTCACCCGGCGGCTCAGCCGCTTGCCGGTGCGCAGGTAGAACGGCACGCCCGCCCAGCGGCGGTTGTCGATCTCCAGCTTGACCGCGGCGTAGGTCTCGGTGCGGGAGTCGGCGGGGATGCCGTCCTCCTCCAGGTACCCCTGGACGCTCACGCCGCCCTGCCAGCCCGCCGCGTACTGCCCGCGCGCGGTGGACTGCGCCAGGTCGCCGGGCACCCGCACCGCGGAAAGGATCTTGGCCTTCTCGGCGCGGACGGCGTCGGCGCTGAACGACGTCGGCTCCTCCATCGCCGTGAGCGCCAGCAGCTGCAGCAGGTGGTTCTGGATGACGTCGCGGGCGGCGCCGATGCCGTCGTAGTAGCCGGCCCGGCCGCCGATCCCGATGTCCTCGGCCATCGTGATCTGCACGTGGTCGACGAAGGAGCGGTTCCAGATCGGCTCGAACATCGTGTTGGCGAACCGCAGGGCCAGGATGTTCTGCACCGTCTCCTTGCCGAGGTAGTGGTCGATCCGGAAGATCGCCTCCTCGGGGAACACGCGGTGCACGGTGTCGTTCAGCTCCACCGCGGTCTTCAGGTCGCGGCCGAACGGCTTCTCGATGACGACCCGGCGCCACGAGCCCTCCTCGCGGTCGGCGAGCCCGCTGCGCTGCAGCTGCTCGACGACCTCCGGGAAGAACTTCGGCGGGATCGACAGGTAGAACGCGTAGTTGCCGCCGGTGCCGCGACTCTCGTCCAGCTCCTTGACCGCCATCGCCAGCGCGTCGAACGCGCCCGGGTCGCTGAACTCGCCGGGGACGAAGTGCATGCCCTCCGACAGGTGCGTCCACACGTCCTCGCGGAACGGGGTCCGCGCGTGGGCCTTCACCGACTCGTAGGCGATCTGGCGGAAGTCCTCGTTCTCCCAGTCGCGCCGGGCGAAGCCCACCAGGGAGAAGCCCGGCGGCAGCAGCCCTCGGTTCGCCAGGTCATAGATGGCCGGGAGGAGCTTCTTGCGCGACAGGTCCCCGGTGACCCCGAACAGCACGAGCACGCACGGCCCGGCCACCCGCGGCAGGCGCTTGTCCCGCGGGTCGCGGAGCGGATTGGCTGGGTTGGTCACGTGGCCCCCTCTGATCGCACTGCCTCTGTTCGCACTGCGCCTTGTCCGACTACTGCTGCAAGCATCCTGCCCCAACTCGTATCGCGGGCCCCAACTCGGTTTCGCCCCCCGGCCGGCCGCGGTCTCCGGTCTCCGGCGTGAGCCCTCATATGTCTCCTCTGGCGGAGTCGAGCAGCCGGTTCAGCCCCGCCCAGCGGTTCTGCAGATGGAGCCGTACCACCGGGCGGCCCGCCGCGCGCGCGTCGCGGGCGTCGCCGAGCGCCCGCGCGAGCTGCAGCATGCCGAGCCTGTGGTGCCGGCCGGGGACCGGCACGTCGCGGACGACGTTCCCGGTCACCAGAAGGTAAACGCATCCGTCCGGGTGATCATTTCCGCCCGCGGGCGGCCGCGCGCCCCAGCCCACCCGCACCGGGCGCCCGCAGCGGGCCGCGAGCAGCGCGGCCAGCCGGCGGACCTGCGCGCCCTGGCCGCGGGCCTCGTCCGGGTCGAGGTAGGCGACGAGCGCGAGGTGCTCGCCCCGCCCGACCAGGCCGGTCAGCGCGTCCAGCAGCTCGGTGAGCCCGGCCGCGCCCGCCAGCGCCGGGACGGTCGTGTGCGCCTCGACCGCCCGGCCGGGGTCGCCGTCGGCGAACAGCGGCTCGCCGGTCCCGTCGTCCAGCGTCATCGGGGCGGGCCGCTCCGCGGGCGCCAGCGGGTCGGCCCCCAGCAGGTAGGACGCCACCGCGGCCGCGTACTCCCACACGACCAGCTGCGCGGCGAGCGGCCCGGCCACCGTGGCGTCGTCCTGGTGCGGGCGGCCGTCGAACGTCAGCAGGAACAGGTCGTCGGCGGGCTGCAGCGGCATGCCGCCGTCCTGGACGACCGGCGTCAGCCGGCCGCGGGCGGACTCCTCCAGCAGCAGCGCCGCCCACCGGGCGATGCCCGGCAGCGCCGCCGGGTAGCCGCCGAGCACGGCCGTCCGCCGCCCCGCCCTGGCCGCGCCGCCGAGGACGGCGCCGAGCACGAGCCCCGGGTTGTTCTCCGGCCGCGTCAGCGACGGCAGGACGGCGGTGGCCTCATCCAGCAGCGCCGCGACGTCGGCGCCCGCGAGCGCGGCGGGCACCAGCGCGTAAGGGGAGAGCGCGCCGAACGCGGTGGGCGCCGGCGCCTCCACCAGCGCGTGCCCCGCCTCCGTCGCGTGCTTGGCCGCCGCCGCGCGCGGCTCGGCGACCGTGACGAACCGCCGCGCGACCTCGGCGGGGGAGAGGCCCGCCTCCCGCAGGGCCTCGGCGAACACCTGCCGCAGCACCTCGGTCGCCTGGTCGTCGCCGGTCACCACGAACGCCGTCCGGTGCAGCCGGTCCGGGTCGTCCCGGACGCGCAGCGGCGGTCCGGGGTCGGGGCCGTCCAGCACCGCCAGCGCACCGCGGCCGTCCGGCGCCGCGAGCCCGTGGGCGCGCACGATCAGCTCGGCGGCGCGGGCCGGGGGGCCGCCGCCGAGCAGCGCCACCTCGGTCAGCCCGTCCGCGCGGGCCCGCGCGCGCAGCTCTCCGGCACGGTCCAACACCGCGCGGCCGGGGCCGGGCTGCCCGGGCCAGCACAGCGGCCGCCCCTCCACGCCGGCGGTGGCGGCCGACGGCCACAGCGAGGCGTCCTCGGAGGCGAGCCGGACGGGCACCTGGTCGATCCACAACCGGCCCAGCACCCGCTCGGCGGACTCCTTCAGGGGCCCGCGGGCGGTGATGGCCGTCTCCCCCGAGACGACGGCGGTGAAGCTCACGGCCTGCGCGCCCCCGCCACCGCGCGGACCGCCTCGGTCAGCCGGCCCGCGCCCTCGACCGGGTTGCGCAGGTGCAGCCGGATCACCGGCAGCCGCCGCGCGCGCAGCGCCCGCAGCTCGCCGAGGGCGCGCGCGATCTGCAGCTGCGCCAGGCTGTAGGGGCGGCCGGGGACGGGGTGCGCGGCGAGCGCGTCGCCCGGCGCGGGCTCGCCCGTGATGATCAGGAACGCGCCGTTGCCCGGCCCGTCCTTGTGCACCGGCCCCGTCGCGTGCGGGTAGCCGGGGCCCGGCCCGTAGGCGACCGGGCGGCCGGACGCGCGGGCCAGCGACGGCGCGAGGTAGCGGCCGGAGAAGTCGCCCGACAGGTACGTCATCACCGCCAGGTAGCCGTCGGACGGCACCGAGGCGACCAGGCCGCCGAGGACGGTCTGGAGCTCGGCGCCGGGCGGCCACGGGAAGTCGGCGTGCACCTCGATGTCGTCCTCGACGTACACCGGCCGCTCCTGCGTGAGCGACCCGCTCGCGACCGTGCGCAGCAGGGTGGCGGCGTCGTCCTCGGCCTCCTGGACGACCGTGCTCCCCGCCTCGAACGGGTTCACCCCGAGCAGCCACCCGGCGACCGCCGTCGCGTACTCCCACAGCAGGAACTGCGCGCCCAGCGGCGCCCACACCGAGGTGTCGGACTCGTCCTGCGCCGCGGACCGCGGGTTGACCGAGATGCCGTGCACGTCGGGGAAGTCGCCCCGCGCGCCGGGCGGCTCGAAGGCCAGCACGCCGCGGCCCCGCTTGCCGGTGCCGACCGCGAGCAGCTGGGAGATCCACGCGCTCAGCGCGCCCGGCCCGCCCGGTTCCCGCAGCAGCACCTTGTCGCGGGCGAGGCCGCCCGGCCCCTGCTGCGCGCAGCCGCCGATGACGGCGCCGAGCAGCAGCCCCGGGTTGTCCTCGTCCTTGGACAGCGAGGGCACCAGGGAGGCCGCCTCCTCCAGCAGCCGGTCGGCGTCCGCGCCCGCCAGCACGGCCGGGACGAGCCCGTACGCGGACAGCGCGCCGTAGTGCCCGGGCAGGTACGGGTCGGTGAGCCCGATCCGGTAGCCGCACTGGCGGGCGAAGTCGTGCAGCGGGCTGCCGTGGTCGGTGATCACGAGGAACCGGCTCGCGATCTCCCGCTCCGACAGGCCCCGCTCCCGGAACGCCGCGGCGAAGATCCGGCGGTAGGCGTCGCCCTCCAGGGACACGCCCGCCTTGCTGGACAGCACCACCAGGGTGCGGTCGAGCCGCTCCAGCGCGAACGCGAGCGCGGCGGTGTCGCCGCCGTCGAGCACGGTCAGCTCGCCGGACGGCCGCTCGGGCGCGCCGCCGGAGCCCGCGAGAGCGGGCGCGTGCGCCTCCATGACGGCCTGCGCGGCGAGGCTCTCGGCGCCGACGCCGATCAGCACGATGTGGTCGAGGCCCGAGTACCGCGCCTCCGACACCAGGCCGCTCACCTGGTTCAGCAGGCCGCGGGAGGCGAACGGCAGGTCGAGCCAGCCGAGCCGGCTGTGGTCGACCGCCCGCCGCCCCCACAGCCGGGGGTCCTTGGCGGCCAGCGCGCCGGGGACGCCGCAGCTCACGAGGTAGTCCCGCGCCTGCAGCGCCGAGTCCAGCACGTCGCCGCGCGTCAGTACGTCGAATCCGGACACCGTTCCCTCCCACCCCCCATCGTTTCAGGAGAGAAAGGGCATCCGCGACCATCTCCGTCGATCTTCTGCGCCGCGACCCGGATCCGGCCGGTCGCCCCGCGTCGCCGCGACCGGATCCGGGTCGGGTCAGCCGAGCGCCGCGGCGAGCTGCGCGAGCCCCTCGGCGCGGTCGCGCAGGTGGATCCGGTAGGCGGGGCGGCCGAGCGAGCGCAGCACCCGCAGGTCGCCGAACGCCTGCGCGAGCTGGAGCTCGCCCAGGGTGTAGGGCCTGCCCGGCACAGGGACGTCGCGGGTGACGGCACCGGTGATCTGCAGGAACGCGCCGTTCGCCGGGCCGCCCTTGTGGTACTGCCCGGCCGTGTGCAGGTAGCGGGGCCCCCACCCGAACGTGACCGGGACCGGATGCTTGCGCACCTTGGCGCCCCGCGCCGCGAGCAGCGGCCGCAGCCCCGCCGCCACGGCGTCGCCGGACCGGTCCAGGTAGGCCAGGAGGGCGAGGTAGCCGCCGTCCTCGACGTCCTCCAGGACGGTGTCGAGCGCCTCGGTGAGCGTCTGCGCACCGCGCAGCACGCCCTCGGGGGCGTGCACCTCGACCGCGCCCTCGACCAGCTCCGGGGGCCGGTGCACCACGGTGGGCGCCGCGCCCTCCTCGGAGCGCAGCAGCGCCGCGGTGCTCTCGCGCGACTCTCCGGTGTCGGGCTCGGCGAACGGGTCGGCCCCGATCACCCGGCACGCCACCGCGACCGCGTACTCCCACAGCAGGAACTGAGCGCCGAGCGGCCCGGCGACGCTCACGCCCGCCTCGCGTCCGGGGCCCGGCTCGTCCGGGCGGCGACCGAGGATGACGCGCCGCAGGTCTCCGGTCAGCTCGAATCCGGCCGCGTCGACGCCCTCCACCACGACCGGGAGCAGGCCCTTGCCGTCCTTGCCCATCGTCCCGGCGACCAGCTGCTCCGCCCACGCGGCGAAGCCGTCCAGCCCGGAGCCGAGGTCGGCGATGACCAGCTTGTCGCGGGCGCCGAGGGCCGAGGACGCGAGCGCCGCGCCGAGCGCCAGCGCCGGGTTGTCGTAGGGCTGCCGCAGCACCGCCGCGAGCCGGGACGCCTCGTCCAGCAGGGGCTCGGCGTCCGCGCCCGCGAGCATGGCGGGGGCCAGCGCCCGCGCACCGAGCGCGCCGAACCGGCCGTCGACGTCGGATTCGGCCGTGACGAAGCGGTGTCCGGCCTCCTGGGCCGTGCGCTGGAGGTCGGAGCCCTCCTCGGCCACGACGACGAACCGGCCCGCCAGGTCCGCGCCCTCCAGCCCCGCCTCGGCGAAGGCGCGGCCGAACACGCGTCGCAGCGCATCGGCCTCGACGCCGTCGTCCGCCACGACCACGAGCGTCCGGTCGAGGCCGGACGCCAGGGCGGCGGACACCTCGTGCGGGTCGGTGGTGTCGAGGACGGTCAGCTCGGCGCCCGCCGTCCGGCAGATCGTCTCAGCGGCCAGGGCGGGGCCGCCGGACGCCGCCAGCACGACCCGGTCGAGGCCCGCGGAGCGGACCTCGCGCGCGAGGCCGGCCAGCCGGTCCCTCAGGTAGCGGGACGTCTCCGGCAGGCCGAGCCAGCCGAGCCGGCGGGCGGCGAGCGGGGCCGCGTCCGGCCCCCACAGCTTGGCGCTGCGGGACGCCAGCGACCCCGGCACGCCGTCGGAGACGAGACGGTCGAGGACCGTCTCGCTCTCGTCGACGACGGCGCCGCGGATGGTGACCGAGATCCCCCCGGCGGTCACCACCGAGGTCACGCGCCGGCCCTCTTGGACTCCAGCTCGCCGGTGATGGTGTCGAGGAGCTCCTTCCAGGACGCCTCGAACTTCTCGACGCCCTCCTCCTCCAGCACCCGCACGACGTCGTCGTAGTCGACGCCGGCGTCCTTCAGCGCCGCCATGTGCGCACGGGCGTCGTCGTAGGCGCCCCGGACGGTGTCGCCGCGGACCTGGCCGTGGTCGGCCTCCGCCACCAGCGTCGCCTCCGGCATCGTGTTGACGGTGCCCGGCGCGACCAGCTCGTCCACGTACAGAGTGTCGTTGAGGTCGGGGTCCTTCACGCCGGTCGAGGCCCACAGCGGCCGCTGGGGACGGGCCCCGGCGTCCTTGAGCGCCTTCCACCGGTCGGTGGCGGACTTCTCCTCGAACAGCGCGTAGGCGAGCCGGGCGTTGGCGAGGCCCGCCTTGGAGCGCAGCGCCTTCGCCTCGTCCGAGCCGATCTTGTCGAGCCGCTTGTCGATCTCGGTGTCCACCCGGCTGACGAAGAACGAGGCCACCGAGGCGATCGTCGACAGGTCGTGGCCGTTCTCCCTGGCCTTCTCCAGGCCGGCGAAGAACGCGTCGATGACCTTGCCGTAGCGCTCCAGCGAGAAGATCAGCGTGACGTTCACGCTGATGCCCTCGGCCAGCGCCGCCGTGATCGCCGGCAGGCCCTCCTCGGTCGCCGGGATCTTGACGAGCAGGTTGGGCCGGTCGACCATCCACCACAGCGCCCGCGCCTCGGCGACCGTCCGGCGGGTGTCGCGGGCCACGCGCGGGTCGACCTCGATCGACACGCGGCCGTCCAGGCCCTCGGTCCGGTCGTAGACCGGGCGCAGGACGTCGCAGCCCCACCGGATGTCGTAGGTGGTGATCGCCCGGGACGCCTCCTCGACGTCCACGCCGCGCACCGCGAGGTCGCGGACCTGCTCGTCGTAGGCGTCGCCCTTGCTCAGCGCCTTGGCGAAGATCGTCGGGTTGGACGTGACGCCGACGACGTGCTTGTCCTTGACCAGCTCCGCCAGGTTGCCCGTGCGCAGCCGCTCCCGGCTGATGTCGTCCAGCCAGATCGACACGCCCTCGCCCGAGAGCTCCTTCAGAATGTCGCTCATCGCTTTCTCCTCGTCGTCTTCACGTCGTCGTCACCGTCGGCCCGGGGGCGGGGCGGCGGCGCCCAGGGGTGCGCGGGCGCCGCCTGCCTCGTGGGCCTCGCTCAGTTGCCGGTCGTCTCGCCCTGCCCGGCGTTCCGCACGCCGGCCTTGATGAGGCTGGCCTTGGCCGCCGCCACCACGCGCTCGGAGGTGATGCCGAACTGCTGGAACAGCGTCTTGTAGTCGGCCGAGGCGCCGAAGTGCTCCAGGCTCACCGACTCGCCGGCGTCGCCGACGTAGGTGCGCCAGCCGAGCGCCACGCCGGCCTCGACCGACACCCGGGCGCGCACGCCGGGCGGCAGGACCTCCTGCCGGTAGGCGTCGGACTGCTCCTCGAACCACTCCACGCACGGCATCGACACGACGCGGGTCGGGGTGCCCCCGGACTGCAGCGCCTCGCGCGCCTGGAGCGCCAGCGCCACCTCGCTGCCGGTCGCGATGATGATCACTTCCGGCCGCCCGCCGTCGGCGTCGGCCAGCACGTAGCCGCCCTTGGCGACGCCCTCCGCGGACGCGAGCCCGCCGCCGCGCTCCAGCGTCGGCAGCTTCTGCCGGGTGAGCGCGAGGCCGGCCGGGCGGTCGGTGTGCTGCAGGACGGTCCGCCACGCCACAGCGGTCTCGTTGGCGTCGGCCGGGCGGACGACGTCCAGACCGGGGATGGCCCGCAGCGCCCACAGGTGCTCGACGGGCTGGTGGGTCGGGCCGTCCTCGCCGAGGCCGATCGAGTCGTGCGTCCAGACGAAGGTGACCGGCAGCTTCATCAGCGCCGCCAGCCGGACCGCCGGGCGCATGTAGTCGCTGAAGATCAGGAACGTGCCGCCGTAGGGGCGGGTGCCGCCGTGCAGCGCGATGCCGTTGCAGATGGCGGCCATCGCGTGCTCGCGGACGCCGAAGTGCAGCGTGCGGCCGTAGCGGTGGCCGGGGAACTCCTTGGTCTGGAACTCCTCCGGGATGAAGGACGGCTCGCCCTTCATCGTCGTGTTGTTGCTCTCCGCGAGGTCGGCCGAGCCGCCCCACAGCTCCGGCAGCGCCGGCGCCAGGGACGCCAGCACCTCGCCGGACGCGGCGCGGGTCGCGATGTCCTTGCCGGCCTCGAACGCCGGGAGCGCCTCCTCCCAGCCGGCGGGCAGCGTGCGGGAGGAGATCCGGTCGAACTCGGCGGCCCGGTCGGGGTTCGCCGCCCGCCACGCCTCGAAGGTCCGGTTCCACTCGGCGTGCTCCACGCGGCCCCGGTCGGAGACGGCGCGGGCGTGGGCCAGCACCTCCTCGGGGACGTGGAAGCTCTCGGCCGGGTCCATGCCGAGGACCTGCTTGGTCGCGGCGACCTCGTCGGCGCCGAGCGCCGAACCGTGGATCTTGCCGGTGTTCTTCTTGTTCGGCGCCGGCCAGCCGATGATCGTGCGCAGCGCGATGAAGGACGGGCGGGAGGTCTCGGCCTTGGCCGCGGCGAACGCCGCGGCGAGCGCGGCGACGTTCTCCTCGTAGTCGCCGTTCTCGGTCCAGTCGACGTGGTGGACGTCCCAGCCGTAGGCCGCGTACCGGGCGCGCACGTCCTCCGACAGGGCGATGGCCGTGTCGTCCTCGATCGAGATGTGGTTGTCGTCGTAGAGCAGCACCAGGTTGCCGAGGCGCTGGTGCGCCGCCAGCGCGCTCGCCTCGTGGCTGATGCCCTCCTCGATGTCGCCGTCGGACGCGAACGCCCAGACGGTGTGGTCGAAGGGGGACTCGCCCTCGGGCGCGTCAGGGTCGAACAGGCCGCGCTCGCGGCGGGCCGCCATCGCCATGCCCACGGCGTTCGCGATGCCCTGGCCGAGGGGCCCGGTCGTGGTCTCCACGCCCGCGGTGTGCCCGTACTCGGGGTGGCCGGGGGTGAGGCTGCCCCACTTGCGCAGCGACTTCAGGTCGTCCAGCGTCATCGGGTAGCCCGACAGGTACAGCTGGATGTAAAGGGTCAGGCTGGAGTGGCCGCAGGACAACACGAACCTGTCCCGCCCGGGCCACTGCGGGTCCGTCGGGTCGTGCCGCAGGAACCGCTGGAAGAGAAGGTAGGCGGCCGGTGCGAGGCTCATCGCCGTCCCGGGGTGACCGGAGCCCGCCTCCTCGACCGCGTCCATGGCGAGGGCGCGGATCACGTCCACCGCGCGCCGGTCCTGGTCGGACCACTCAAACGTGCTGTTGTCCCTGCTCACGGAAACGACAGGCTCCTCTCGAACCGGTGTCTAAGAACACTCTGTAATGTTGTGCGCCGGCGGCGTCGCGGACGGCCCCGGCACACAGGACAACGTCCGGCGGTGCGGCCCCTCTTCCCCCGCCCGGGCCGCACGGGAGCGGCCTGGTGGAGATCGTGCCGCGCCCAGCCGCGAGCCTATCGCGCGGGAGGGCCGCCGCAGGCTGGGGCGAGGGGGGTGCGGGGCCGCACGCCGGGCACCGGGCCGCGACGCTTCATGCACCCTTGCCCGAACGCTCCGCGGGCTAACCCCCCGCACGGGTGATCCGGCGGGTGATCCGCGGCCGCCCCGGTCCGCGGGAGCGCCGGACCGCCGCGCACGGCGCGCACGGCGCGTCCGGCGACCCGGTGCGCGGTCCCGGGAGGGGGCGGACTACAGTGATTGCGCGGCTGACGCCAGCGGCCGCGGCAAGACGACCAAGCCGAAGTCGCAGCCAGCCGAGGCCGGCCCGGATCGCGGGGGCACCGCCGAGGTGGTACCGATTTCTCATCCCTAGTCAGACGTGGACCCGATTGTGACGGTGCTCAGTAACAAGCGCGGGATCGAGCTGGACGAGCAGGTGCCCGAGGCGCCACCGTCCCCGCTCGCCCCGCCCCCCGCCGAGCGGGCCGAACGGCGCACGCTCGGTGCGAGCGTGCGCGCCTACGTGGCGCTGACCAAGCCGCGCGTCATCGAGCTGCTCTTGATCACCACCATCCCGGTGATGTTCCTGGCGGCCCGGGACGTGCCGCCGCTGCCCACCGTCCTGCTGACGCTGGCGTTCGGCACCATGTCCGCCGGCGCCGCCAACGCGATCAACTGCTACATCGACCGCGACATCGACGCCAAGATGCGCCGCACCCGGCGCCGCCCGCTGGCCCGCCACCAGGTCACCCCGGCCCGCGCCCTGGTCTTCGGGGTGACGCTGGCCGCGCTGTCCACCGTCGGGTTCCTGCTCACGGTGAACCCGGTCGCCGCGGCCGGGTCGCTGTTCGCGATCCTGTTCTACGTCTTCGTCTACTCGCTGCTGCTCAAGCGCCGCACGTCGCAGAACGTCGTGTGGGGCGGCATCGCCGGGTGCATGCCCGTCCTCATCGGCTGGGCCGCCGTCACCGGGGGCGTCGCCTGGACGCCGTTCGTCCTGTTCGGCGTCGTGTTCCTCTGGACGCCGCCGCACACCTGGACGCTCGCGATGCGCTACCGCGAGGACTACGCCGTCGCCAAGGTCCCGATGCTGCCGGTCGTCGCCTCCGAGCGCCGCGTGGTCGTCGAGAGCCTGGTGTACACCTACGCGACCATCGCCTGCTCGCTGGTGCTGTGGCCCGTCGCCGGGATGGGCCCGGTGTACGGGGCCGTCGCCGTCGTCCTGGGCCTGGTCTTCCTCGCCGAGGGGCACCGCCTGCTGAAGGCCGTGCGCGCCGGGGTGACCGGCGTCCACCTGCGGCCGATGCGCTTCTTCCACCTGTCGAACGTCTACCTGGCGCTGCTGTTCACCGCCGTGGCGGTCGACCCGCTCCTGTACTGACGGCGCGTCCGGCCGGAGGCGGCGCTTCCGGCGCTTTACCGATCGGTCCCACCTGCCGTTACCCTTCGCGGTATGGCGACCATGGATCCCAAGGCGGTGCTCGAGGGCCGCGTCCCCGGACGGCCTCCGGTCGGCCTGATCCTCGGCATGACCGTGTCCGGGCTGTGCGCCGTCATCGCGCTCGGCACGTACGCCGTGCTGGGCGGGGCCGCCTTCTGGGTCGGGGCGCTCCTCGCGATCCTGCCGATCCCGGTGCTGGTCGCCCTCGCGCTCACCCTCGACCGGCTGGAGCCCGAGCCGCCGCGCGCGCTCGCCTTCTCGTTCATGTGGGGCGCGGGGGTCGCCGTCCTGGGCGCCCTCGTGCTCAACACCCTCGGGATGCTGTACGTGACCGTGCCCATCTTCGGCGAGACGGAGGGCCACTTCGTCAGCGCCGCCTTCGGCGCCCCGGTCATCGAGGAGACGCTGAAGGGCGCCGTCCTGTTCGGCATGCTGTGGTTCCGCCGCAACGAGATCGACGGGTTCGCGGACGGGATCATCTACGCCGCCATGGTGGGCCTCGGCTTCGCCATGATGGAGAACATCACGTACTACATGCGGGCGTTCGAGGACGGCGGCGCCCAGCAGCTCCAGGCGGTGTTCATCCTGCGCGGCCTGATCGCGCCGCTCAGCCACCCGCTGTTCACCGCGATGACCGGCCTCGGCGTCGCCTACGCCGCCACCCACCGGCGCGGCCAGCTCGCCGCGCCGCTGGCCGGGCTGCTCGGCGCGATGGTCCTGCACGGGCTGTGGAACGGGGCCGCCGCCTTCGGGCTCGGCGGCATCGGCGCCGTCTACGTGCTCGACTTCTCCGTCCTGGTCACGCTGATCGTCATCGTGTTCGTGGAGCGCCGCGGCACCGTGCGGCGCATCGAGGCGTACCTGCCGATGTACGCCGGGACGGGCCTGGTGACGCCTCAGGACGTGCGCATGCTGCGCTCCATCCCCTCCCGCCGCGCCGCCCGCCGCTGGGCCCGCTCGGTCGGCGGCGCGCCCGCCGGGCGCGCCATGGTCGACTACCAGCTCGCCGCGACCGAGCTCGCGCTGCTGCACAAGCGCGCCGACCGGGGCGTCGCCGACCCGGGCTGGTTCGCCACCCGCCGCGACTCCCTGCTCGAACTGATGGCGCTGGCCAGGCAGGCGTTCCTGCGCACCGCGCCGCGCCCCGGAGCGGCCCCGCCGGCGGCCGGGCCGCCGTGGGCGCGCCAGGGCCCGTCGGGATTCCTGCCGCCCCGACCACCCGGCCCCTACGGCGCCTGACCCCCGGCCAGCGGCCCGTCCGCGCGGCGCGGTCGTGCGGTGCGGGCATGGGCAGGGGTCGCGTCACGGTCACGGGGGCCCGGCCATACGATTGGTGCCGTGGCAGAGCGAGAGTCGTCGAACCCCCTGGTCCGGACCTGGAACGCCGTGTGGCGCCCGACGCCCGGGTCGCTGCGGCTGCTCGCGCTGCTCGGCGTCATCGGCAACGTGGTGATCGTCGTCAGCGGCGGCGCCGTCCGCGTCACCAAGTCCGGCCTCGGCTGCCCCGACTGGCCGCGCTGCTCCGGCGACAGCCTCGTGCCCACCCACAACCCCGAGCACCACGTGCTCAACATGTCGATCGAGTTCGGCAACCGGCTGATCACCTTCGTGGTGCTCGGCGTCGGCGTCCTGGTGTTCGTCGCCGCGCTGCGGCTGCGGCCGCGCCGCCGGAGCCTGGTGTGGTGGGCGCTGGCCCAGCCGATGAGCGTGGTCGCCCAGGCGGTCATCGGCGGCGTCGTCGTGCTGACCAAGCTGCACCCGGCCGCCGTGTCCCTGCACTTCCTGGTCTCGCCCGCCCTGCTGGTCTTCTGCGTCGCGCTGTGGATCCGCGCGGGGGAGGGCGACGCGCCGCCCCGCCCGCTCGCCGGGCCCTGGACGCGCCGCCTCGCCGCCGCGCTGCTGGTCTCCTCCGCCGCCGTGATGGTCGCGGGCACCGTCGTCACCGGCACCGGCCCGCACGCGGGCGACGCCGAGTCGCGCCGCTACGGCTTCGACATCACCGACGTCGCCCGGATCCACGGCGAGCTGGCGTGGCTCACCATCGCGCTGACGGTGCTCGCCATCGCGGCCCTGCACCGCACCGGCGCGCCCGCGGCCGCCCGCCGCCGCGCCCACGAGCTGGCCGGGCTGATCGTCCTCCAGGGCGCCGTGGGCTACACGCAGTACTTCCTCGGCGTCCCCGCCGGCCTGGTGCTGCTGCACATGCTCGGCTCGGTGCTGATGTGGATCGCGGCGTTCCGCCTCTTCTTCGCCCTGCGCGACCGGGGCCCGGCGCCGGGCCCAGCGACTGCGGAACCGGCCCTGGCCGCCCCGCACGCCGCCGGGGCGCCCCAGCCCGCCTGACCCGCGCTCAGCTCTTGCGCAGGAACGCGCGCAGCCGCTCCAGCGGCCAGGTGTTGATGACGTCGTCCGGGGTCAGCCAGCCGCGCTGGGCGGTGCCGACGCCGTAGCGGATGTTGCGGTGGTGGCCGACCGAGTGGGCGTCGGTGTCGACGGAGAACTTCACGCCGAACCGCTTCGCGCGCCGGACCAGGTCGGCGGGCAGGTCGAGGCGGTCGGGGAAGGAGTCGATCTCCATCGCGGTACCGGTGCGGGCGGCGGCGCGGAACACCTCGTCCCAGTCGGCGTTCACCGGCGGGCGGCGGCCGATGCTGCGGGCGGTGGGGTGCCCGATCACGTGGACGTGCGGGTTCTCGCACGCGCGGACGAGCCGCCGGGTCATGTCGGCCTCGTCCTGCGTGAAGTGGGAGTGGACGGAGGCGACGCAGACGTCGAAGCCGGACAGGAAGTCGGCGTCCCAGTCGACGCCGCCGTCGGGGTCGATGTTGAGCTCGGTGCCGTGCAGGAGGGTGAGGCCGGGGCACCGCTCCTGCAGCTCGGCGATCTGCGCGCGCTGGGCGAGCATCTTCTCGTCGGTCATGCGCTGCATGACCAGGTTCGGCGCGTGGTCGGTGATCGCGTAGTACTCCAGGCCGCGGGCCCGCGCCGCGGCGACCATGTCCTCCAGGGAGGCGACGCCGTCGGTCAGGTCGGTGTGGCTGTGCAGGTCGCCGCGCAGGTCCTCGACCGTCACCAGGCGGGGCAGCTCGTCCTTGAGCGCGGCCTCGATCTCGCCGGTGTCCTCGCGCAGGGCGGGGTGGACCCACGGCAGGCCGAGGCGCTCGTAGACCCCCTCCTCGGTCTTCGACACGATCAGCTCGCCGCTGTCGGCGTCGAACAGCCCGTACTCCGACAGCTTGAGGCCCGCCTTGACGGCGATCTCGCGGGTGCGGATGTTGTGCGCCTGCGAGCCGGTGAAGTACTGGAGCGCGGCGCCCCACGACTCGGGCGGGACGACCCGCAGGTCGACCTGCAGGCCGGTGGCGGTGCGCACCGAGGTCTTCTTGTCGCCGCCCGCGATCACCTCCGCGACGAACGGCAGCGCGGTGAACGCCTCCATGATCGGACGCGGGTCGCGGGAGGCCGCGAGGACGTCGACGTCGCCGATCGTCTCGCGCATGCGGCGCAGGGAGCCGGCGTGGGCGCAGCGCTCCACCTGGGGCAGCTCGGACAGGGCCGCGACGATCTCGTCGGCGACGCCCGCGGCCGCGTCGACCAGGACGCGGTCGCCGGAGCTGCGCATCAGCTCGATGCCCCGGAGGATGTTCTCCTCGGTCTTGGCGCCGAAGCCCTTGAGGCCGCGCAGGCGGCCCTCGCCGATGGCGGCCGCGAGCTCGTCCACCGAGGAGACGCCGAGCGCCTCGTAGACGGCGAGGGCCTTCTTCGGGCCGAGCGTGGGGATGGCGGTCAGGGCCCTGACCCCGGACGGGATCTGCGTGCGCAGCTCCTCGACCTGGCGGATCGTGCCGGTGGTGTTGTAGTCGAGGAGCTTCTTGGCGATCGCGTCGCCCACCCCGGAGATCTTGCGCAGCCCGGCCAGGTCGAGGCCGGAGATGTCGCCCGGGTGGCCCGCGACCGCGCGCGCCGCCTTCTCGTACGCCCTGATCTTGAACGCGTCCCCGCCCGTGATGGACAGCAGGTCGGCCAGTTCCTGGATGAGGGCCGCAGCCTCGTCGTTCGCCCGTGCCATGGGCCGAGTCTAGAAGCCGGGTACGACGCTTCCGGCGCTCAGCGCAGCGGCGCGACGGGGCCGCCGGGCCGCTCCGTCCGGCCGCGCACGACCTCGTCGGCGATCGCCGCCACCTGCTCGTCGGGCAGCCGCCGGTAGCCGTCGGCGGTGACGACCGCGATGGTCGGGTAGATGCGCCGGGTCGGGTCGGGGCCGCCGGTGGCGGTGTCGTCGTCGGCCGCGTCGTAGAGGGCCTGGACGCACGCGGTGGCGGCGTCCTCCAGGGACAGGTCGTCGCGGTAGAGCTTCTTCAGCGCGCCGGTCGCGTAGGGGGAGCCGGAGCCGTCGGCGTGGAAGCCGCGGGCCTCCTGCGGGGCGCCGGTGATGTCGTAGGTGTAGATGCGGCCCTCGCCGGAGTCGGGGTCGAGGCCGGCGAACAGCGGGACGACCGCCAGCCCCTGGAGGGCCTGCGCGAGGTTCGCCTGGATCACGGCGCCGAGGCGGCGGGCCTTGCCCGGCAGCGACAGCGGGACGGTCTCCATCTTCTCGTAGTGCTCCAGCTCCACCTGGAACAGGCGGACCATCTCCAGCGCCAGGCCGACCGTTCCGGCGAAGGCGACGGCGGAGTACTCGTCGGCGCGCTGCACCTTGTCGAGCTCGCGGTAGGCGATGCGGTTGCCCTGCGTGGCGCGCCGGTCGCCGGCCATCATGACGCCGCCGGGGAACGTCAGCGCCAGGACCGTCGTCCCGTGCGGCAGCTCGGGCGCGTCCCCCTCGGGCACCCGGTTCACGGGCAGCAGCTCAGGGGAGTGCAGGCGCAGGAAGTCGACGAACGACGCCGACCCCGCCTCGAAGAACTCGGGCGGAATCCCCTGGTCCTCGCTCCGGCCGATCACGGCGGCTCCTCTCCGGCTCGATGATCGCGACGTTCCGATCCTTCCACGCTGCCACACGGGGCCGCCACCGCTCACGCCTCGGGGGCCTCGGGAGGGTCCTTCTGCCCCCTGGTGGCGCCCGCGCAGGCGACGATGACGCAGCAGATCGCGACCCACTGCCGCACGGTGAGGACCTCGCCGAGCAGCGCCACCCCGACGAGCGCCGCCACGGCGGGCTCCAGGCTCATGAGGATCCCGAAGACGCGGGCGGGCATCCGTCGCAGCGCCTCCAGTTCCAGCGAGTACGGGATCACCGACGACAGCAGCCCGACGCCGAGGCCGATCAGCAGGAGCCGCGGGTCGAGCAGGGCGGAGCCGGCCGACGCCACGCCGAGCGGGAGGATCGCGACCGTCCCGACGATGCTGGCGAGCGCCAGGCCGGTGGTGCCGGAGAACCGCCTGCCGGTCGCGGCGGTGAGCACGATGTAGCCCGCCCAGCAGACCCCCGCCAGCAGGGCGAACGCGATGCCGACCGGGTCGAGGGCGCCGCTGCCGCCCCTGGCCAGCAGGACGACCCCGGCCCCCGCGAGCACGACCCAAAGCGCGTCCCGGGGGCGCCGGGAGGCCGCGATGGAGACCGCGAGCGGCCCGAGGAACTCGATCGTGACCGCGACGCCGAGCGGGATCCGCGAGAACGACTGGTAGATCGAGAAGTTCATCAGCGCCAGCGCCAGCCCGAACCCGGCGGCGATGGCGAGGCTGGAGCGCGAGTGGTCGCGCAGGACGGTCCGCAGCGCCTTGCGGGCGAGGAACCCCAGCACGACCGCCGAGGTCAGCAGCCGCATCGTCACGACGGCGCTCGGCGGCAGCCGGTCGAACAGGTGCTTGGCCAGGCCCGCCCCGACCTGCAGGGAGATGATGCCGAGCAGGATCAGCGCGGGCGGCGGCACCGAGCCGAGCGACAGCGTCCGCGACCAGCCCGCCCGCGGCCGCAGGGGCCGGGCGCGGCGGGACGCGCCGCCGAACGAGCCGGGCGCCTCAGACAGGGCCATGCGCTACTCCCACCGGAAGAAGCGGGCGGCCAGGACGAGGCCCGCGACGGCCCAGACGGCGAGGACGGCCAGCGGCTTGCCGGGCAGCGCGGCGCCGTGCTGGAGGACCTGGCGCAGCCCGTCGGCCAGCGCCGAGATCGGCAGCAGCTCCAGGGCCGACCGCACCGCCGCGGGGAACCTGTCCAGCGGGAAGACGACGCCGCCGAGGGCGAGCAGCAGGATGTAGACGAGGTTGGCGGCGGCGAGGGTGGCCTCGGCGCGCAGCGTCCCCGCCATCAGCAGCCCGAAGCCGCTGAACGCGGCGGTGCCGAGCAGCAGCAGGACGACCACGGAGCCGGGGTCGCCGTGCGGGTGCCAGCCGAGCGCCAGCGCCACCGCGCAGACCACCGCGGCCTGCACGGCCTCGACCGCGACCACGCTGAGCGTCTTGGCCGCGATGAGCCCGCCGCGCGGCAGCGGGGTCGCGCCGAGCCGCTTGAGGACGCCGTAGCGCCGCTCGAACCCGGTGCCGATGGCCTGGCCGGTGAACGCGGTGGACATCACCGCGAGCGCGAGGATCCCGGGCGTGAGGAAGTCGACGCGGCGGCCCGCGCCGAGGTCGAGCAGGGACGTGGCGCTGAACAGGGTGAGCAGCACCACCGGGATGATCAGCGTGAGCAGCAGCTGCTCGCCGTTGCGCAGCACGGCGCGGAACTCGTAGCCGGCCTGGGACAGGATCATCCGCGGCAGCGGCGCGGCGCCCGGCGCGGGGGCCAGGTCGAGCGGGGTCGTCACGAGCGCAGCTCCCGTCCGGTGAGTTCCAGGAAGACGTCCTCCAGCGTGCGGCGCTCGATGCGCAGGTCCTCGGTGAGGACGCCGTGCGAGGCGCACCAGGCGGTGACCGTGGCCAGCAGCTCGGGCCTGACCTCCGCCTCGATCAGGTAGTGCCCGGCGGGCGACTCCTTGGCGGCGCTCCCGGCGGGCAGCGCCGCCAGCAGCTCCTCCAGGCCGAGGCCGGGACGGGCGCGGAACCGCAGCTGCCGCTCGGCGCCGGTCAGCTCCTCGGGGGCGCCCTCGGCGACGACCCTGCCGCCGTCGACGATCACGACGTGGTCGGAGAGGCGCTCGGCCTCCTCCATGTTGTGCGTGGTGAGCACGACCGACACCCCGGCGGCGCGCAGCTCGCCGATCAGGTCCCAGGTGGCGTGCCTGGCCTGCGGGTCGAGCCCGGTGGTGGGCTCGTCGAGGAAGACCAGCTCGGGGCGCCCGACCACGGCGACGGCCAGCGAGAGCCGCTGCTGCTGCCCGCCCGACATGCGCCGGAACGGGGTGCGGGCGTGCTCGGCGAGGCCGAGCCGCTCCAGCAGGGCGGAGGCGTCGAGCGGGGCGGCGTGGAACGAGGCGACCAGCCGCAGGAACTCGCCCGCGCGGGCCGTGCCCGGCACGCCGCCGGACTGCGGCATCACGCCGACCCGCGGCCGCAGCGCGCGCCCGTCGGAGGCGGGGTCGAGGCCGAGGACGCGGACGGTGCCCGAGTCGGCCCGCCGGAACCCCTCGCAGATCTCGATCGTGGTGGTCTTGCCGGCGCCGTTCGGGCCGAGCAGCGCGGTGACCGCTCCCCGGGCGGCGCTGAGCGACAGGCCGTCCACGGCCGTCACCGCGCCGTAGCGCTTGGCGAGGGAGCGCAGTTCGACCGCGCCGTCTCCGGGGGGTGTCATGCTGACGAGTTTAGGTCCGGGGGAGGACAGCTCCGCGCCCGGACCCGGCCCCGGCCGCGTGAAGGCGCGGTAAAGCCGTCCGGTGGAAGTCGATCTAGTTTCGCCGCCCCGCGCCGGGGAATCCGCGATCAGGGGAGCCGCGGCGCCGCGGCCGGGGCCCCCGGGGAGGTGGGATGGCGTTCCACGTCGATTCGGAGGTCGGCCGGCTCAGGGAGGTGCTGCTGCACCGGCCCGAGCTCTCGCTGAAGCGGCTCACCCCCTCCAACGCCGCCGGGCTGCTGTTCGACGACGTGCTGTGGGTCAGGCGCGCGGTCGAGGAGCACGAGGAGTTCGAGGACGTGCTGCGCGCCCAGGGCGTGCGGACGCACCTGCTGACGGACCTGCTGACCGAGACCGTCACGATCCCCGAGGCGCGCCGCCACATCCTCGACCGGATCGTCGATCCGCACTGGTTCGGCCCGCTCGCCACCGACGCGATCCGCAACTGCTTCGACGCCATGGACGTCGCGGACCTGGCCGCGTTCCTGGTCGGCGGCATCACCAAGCGGGAGATGCTGGAGCGGATGCCCGAGCCGGCGTCCATCGCGTTCCACTCCGTCGAGGCGGACGGGTTCGTCCTGCCGCCGCTGCCGAACCACCTGTTCACCCGCGACACGTCCTGCTGGATCTACGACGGCGTCTCCATCAACACGATGCGCATGAAGGCCCGGATGCGCGAGACGGTGAACATGGAGGCGGTCTACCGCTGGCATCCGCTGTTCGCCCCCGGGCACGACCGCCCCGCCGAGGGCGGCTACCACGTGTGGAACCGCGGCACCGCGATGGCGCCGGCGACGCTGGAGGGCGGCGACGTGCTGGTCCTCGGGAACCGCAGCGTGCTGGTCGGGATGAGCGAGCGGACGCAGCCGCAGGCGGTGGAGATGCTCGCCCAGTCGCTGTTCGCCGCCGGCTCCTGCGAGCGGATCGTCGCGCTGCGGATGCCGCGCAAGCGGGCGTTCATGCACCTGGACACGGTCATGACCATGGTCGACCACGGCGTGTTCACCAAGTACGCGGGGATGGGCATGCTGCCGTCGCACACCGTCGAGCCCGGTGACACCGAGAAGGAACTCAAGATCACCGACCATCCGCCGGAGGACATGCACCGGGCGATCGCCGCCGCGCTCGGCACCGACGACATCAAGGTCCTCACCCCGACCCAGGACGTGTTCGCCGCCGAGCGCGAGCAGTGGGACGACGGCGCGAACGTCCTGGCCGTCTCGCCCGGCGTCGTCGTCGCCTACGAGCGCAACGCCACGAGCAACAACCACCTGAGCCGCAACGGGATCGAGGTCATCACGATCCGCGGCAGCGAGCTCGGCCGGGGGCGCGGCGGCCCGCGCTGCATGAGCTGCCCGCTCGTCCGGGACGCCTGATGGCCTTCGACCTTCGCGGGCGCAGTCTGGTCAGGGAGCTCGACCTCACCCCGGGCGAGTTCGGGTACCTCGTCGACCTGGCGGCCGAGCTGAAGGCCGCCAAGTACGGCGGGACGGAGGTGCGGGCGCTGGCGGGCCGGAACATCGCGCTGATCTTCGAGAAGGACTCCACGCGGACCCGCTGCGCGTTCGAGGTCGCCGCGCACGACCAGGGCGCCCACGTCACCTACCTCGGCCCCACCGGGACGCAGATCGGCCACAAGGAGTCGATGAAGGACACGGCGCGCGTCCTCGGGCGGATGTACGACGGCATCGAGTACCGGGGGGCCGGCCAGCGGCTCGTCGAGGAGCTGGCCGAGCACGCGGGCGTCCCGGTGTGGAACGGGCTGACCGACGAGTGGCACCCGACGCAGATGCTCGCCGACATGCTGACCATGCGCGAGCACGGCGGCAGGCCGCTCCAAGAGATCACCTACGCGTACCTGGGCGACGCGCGCAACAACATGGGGAACTCCTACGTGGCGGCCGGTGCGCTCCTCGGCATGAACGTCCGCATCGTCGCCCCGCGGAGCCTCTGGCCCGACGAGGAGGCGGTCGTCGGGCCGGCGCGCGCGGTCGCGGCCGGGACCGGCGCCGAGATCGCCTTCACCGAGGACGTCGGGGAGGGCGTGCGCGGCGCCGACTTCGTGATCACCGACGTGTGGGTGTCGATGGGGGAGCCGGCCGAGGTGTGGGACGAGCGCGTCGCGCTGCTGCGGCCCTACCAGGTCAACGCGGAGGTCATGCGGGCGACGGGCAACCCCGCCGCCCGGTTCATGCACTGCCTGCCGGCCTTCCACGACCGGGCGACCGCCGTGGGCGAGGAGGTCTTCCGCAAGACCGGCCTGGACGCCCTGGAGGTCACCGACGAGGTCTTCGAGTCCGAGGCGTCGATCGTCTTCGACGAGGCCGAGAACCGGGTGCACACCATCAAGGCGGTCATGGTGGCGACGCTCGGCTGAGCGGACCGCCGGGGAGGGGGAGGCAGCATGCGCGTGGTCGTCGCGCTCGGAGGGAACGCGCTGGTCGAGCGGGGGGAGACGCCCGACGCCGAGCCGCAGCGCGCCAACGTGGACCGGGCCGTGCGGTCGCTGGCGCCGCTCGCCGAGCGGCACGAGCTGATCATCACCCACGGGAACGGCCCGCAGGTCGGGGTGCTGGCGCTGGAGAGCGTCAACGACCCGAACCTGACCCGGCCCTACCCGCTGGACACGATCGGCGCCGAGACCCAGGGCATGATCGGCTACTGGATGCTGCAGGCGCTGCAGAACGCGCTGCCCGGCCGCCAGGTCGTGGCGATGATCAACCAGACGCTGGTCTCGGCGGTGGACCCGGCGTTCGACGAGCCCAGCAAGTTCGTCGGCCAGGTCTACGAGCGGGAGGAGGCGGAGAAGCTCGCCGCCGAGTACGGCTGGACCGTCCGGCAGGACGGGGACCGCTGGCGCCGCGTGGTGCCGTCCCCGCGGCCGCAGCGGGTGATCGAGACCCGGCTGATCAGGGAGCTGGTCCGGCTCGGCACGGTGGTGGTGTGCGCGGGCGGCGGCGGCATCCCCGTCTTCCGCAACGACGTGGGGCGGCTGGAGGGCGTCGAGGCGGTGGTCGACAAGGACCTCACCGCGTCCGTCCTGGCCGAGAGCATGGACGCCGACGCGCTGCTGATCCTCACCGACGTGCCGCGCGTGATGCGGCACTTCGGGACCCCGCGGCAGGAGGAGATCGCACACACGACGCCGCACGAGCTGCGCGGCGAGGAGTTCCCCGCCGGGTCGATGGGCCCGAAGGTCGAGGCGGCGGTGAGCTTCGTGGAGCGCACGGGCGACATGGCCGCGATCGGGCTGCTGGACCAGTGCGAGCGCATCCTGGAGGGCACCGCGGGGACGATCGTCACCCCCAACGCGACCTGGCCGCTGGCGAGCACGCTGTGACCACCGGGATCGCGCCGGAGACCTTCGCGCGCAGCCTGCTGCGGACGAAGCCGGTCGACAGGATCGTCGCCGAGGGCGGGTACGGCGCGGGCGGCGAGCTGAAGCGCACGATGAGCCTCCTGCAGCTCACCCTGTTCAGCGTCGGCGCGACCCTCGGCACCGGGATCTTCGTGGTCCTCGGCGAGGCGGTCCCGCTGGCCGGGCCCGCCGTCGTGCTCTCGTTCGTCCTCGCCGCCGTCACCGCCCTGTTCTCGGCGCTGTCGTACGCCGAGCTGGCCGGGACGATCCCCGTCTCCGGCTCGTCCTACTCCTACGCCTACGCGACGCTCGGCGAGCTGGTCGCGTGGGTCTGCGGCTGGTGCCTGCTCCTGGAGTACGCGGTGTCGGTGTCGGCCGTGGCGGTCGGCTGGGGCTCCTACCTCAACGCCTTCCTCGACTCGGCGCTGGGCTTCACGATCCCGGCGCAGGTCGGCAACCCGCCGGGGGAGGGCGGGGTGGTCAACCTCCCCGCCGTGGTCGTGGTGCTGTTCGCGACGCTGCTGCTGCTGCGGGGCACCTCCGAGAGCGCCGCGGCGAACACGGTCATGGTCTTCCTCAAGATCGGCGTGCTGCTGTTCTTCTGCGCGGTCGCCTTCACGGCGTTCCGGACCGGGAACATGGCCCCGTTCGCCCCGATGGGATGGGCGGGCATCAGCGCTGCGGGCTCCAAGGTGTTCTTCTCCTACATCGGGTTCGACGCCGCCTCCACGGCGGGCGAGGAGGCCAGGAACCCGCGCCGCGACCTGCCGCTGGCGATCATCCTGTCGCTGGCCATCGTGACCGCCCTGTACGTCCTGGTGGGGCTCGCCGCGGTCGCCGCCATGAACTGGACGCGGTTCTCGCTGAGCGGTTCGGAGGCCTCGCTGGCGCAGGTGCTGGACAGCGTGAGCGGGCGGACGTGGCCGTCGATGATCCTGTCCCTCGGCGCCGTGGTCGCGATCGCCAGCGTCGTGCTCACCGTCATGTACGGCCAGACCCGCATCCTGTTCGCGATGTCGCGCGACGGGCTCGTCCCGGACGTCTTCCGGAAGGTGAGCCCCCGGCGCCGCGTGCCGGTCGCCAACACCGTCATCGTGGCCGCGTTCATCGGGGTGCTCGCAGCGGCCGTCCCGCTCGGCCGGCTCGTCGACGCCACCAGCATCGGCACGCTGTTCGCGTTCGCGCTGGTCAGCGTCGGCGTGATCGTGCTGCGCCGCACCCGGCCCGACCTTCCGCGCAGCTTCCGCGCACCGCTGTACCCCCTCACGCCGCTGCTCGGCGTCGCCCTGTGCGTGTACCTGATGGTCGGCCTCGGCGGCGTCACCTGGACCGTCTTCGCGATCTGGATCGCCGTCGGCCTGGCGGCCTACTTCCTGTACGGCCGCCGCCACTCGCGGCTGGCGGCCCGGCACACGGGGCACGGAGGGGAGCCCGCATGAGTGAACCGAGCACGACGGAACAGGGCGGCGTCGAACCGGACGGCGCCGAACAGCACGGCGCCGAACAGCACAGGGGCGAGCCCGGCGGACTGCGCGTGCTGGTCGGGTACTCGCCCGACGAGCGCGGTGACGACGCCCTCGCCCTGGCCGCACTCGTCTGGTCGGCGGCACAGTCGGACCGGAACGCGCCGCTGACCGTCGTCCACGTCCATCCGCCCGCCTGGCCCGCGCACGGCCCCGGTTCCGTTGACGCCGAATGGGTCGCCTACCTCAGGGAGCAGGCCGAGGAGGCCCTCGCCAGGGCCGCCGCGCGGCTCGGCGAGCTCGGGGTGCCGAGCCAGGAGCTCGACCTGCGCGTGCACGCCCACCGGGGGAGCGGGCGCGGTCTCATGGAGGCCGCCCGCGAGACCGGCGCCGACCTCGTGGTCATCGGCTCGGCGCCGGGCGGGAACCCTCACCGGATCGCCCTCGGCAGCACCGCCGACCGACTCCTGCACGACTCGCCCGTGCCGGTCATGCTGGCTCCGCGCGGGTACGCGGAGGACTCGCCGCACCACACGCGGGTGGTGCACCCCCATCATCCCGCGCGGCGGCTGGAGCGGATGACCGTGGCCTACTGGCCGCCCCGCGGCTTGGAGGACCTGACTGCCATGGCCGACCTCGCGGCGCGGCTCGGGCTTCCGGTGCGGCTGCTGACGCTGGTACTGCGCCCGCCCGGCCCCGCGGCCAGGCTCGGCGGCGTCGAGCGCGCGCTGGGCCGCCAGGCCGCCCAGGCCGACGAGGACCTGCGGGAGGCCGCGGGCCTGCTCGGCGCGCGCTTCGGGGACGGGATGCCGGTGGAGCGGCTCGCGGAGGTCGGCAGCGGGGTCTCCGGGACCCTCGGCGCCGTCGATATGCTGCCGGGCGAGGTCCTCGCCTGCCTGTCCGGCCACCACGGCCCGCTGCTCAGGGTGTTCCTCGGGGAGCGGTCCGGCAAGATCGTCCGGGCCGCGCCGTGCCCGGTGGTGGTGCTGCCGCGCGGGGCCGGCGCGCCCTTCGCCGGCGAGGAGGCCCGAATTAGGTAAGGCTTACCTGCGTGAGCTACGACATCGGGATTCCGGTGTTTCGCGGGAAGTAATTACGGCACACTGATGTTGTGAAAAACGTGGGCGAGGATCAGACGAGCACCGGAGGCGCAGCTACGCGCTCCTTCGGCGCGCCGTCCGGCCGCACCGAGCGCGACACCCGCGCCCGGGTCGCCCGCCTGATCCTGGAACACGGCCCGGTCACCGCGTCCACGCTCGGCGAGCGCGTCGGCCTCACGCCGGCGGCCGTCCGCCGGCACCTGGACGCGCTGCTGGCCGAGGGCATGATCGAGGTCCGCAAGGCGCGGGTCCCGCAGTCCCGGCGCGGCCGGGGCCGGCCCGCCAAGTGGTTCGCCATCACCGACGCCGGGCGCAGCGCCTTCGTGCACGCCTACGACGACCTGGCGACCAGCGCCCTGCGGTTCCTCGCCGAGACGGCCGGCGACCGCGCGGTCGCCGAGTTCGCCCGGCGGCAGATCGCCGACCTGGAGCGGCGGTACCGGCCCGTCGTGCAGGACGCTCCGCCCCACCAGCGGGTCCGCACGCTCGCCGAGGCCCTGTCGGGCGACGGCTACGCGGCGGCCGCCGCCAAGGCGCCGCAGCCGGGCGGCGGCGAGCAGCTGTGCCAGCACCACTGCCCGGTCGCGCACGTCGCCGCGGAGTTCCCGCAGCTGTGCGAGGCCGAGACCGAGGCGTTCAGCCGGCTGCTCGGCACTCCGGTGCAGCGGCTCGCGACGATCGCGCACGGCGACGGCATCTGCACGACCCACGTCAGCTCGCGCTCGCTGTGCGGGCCGGGCGAGACCGGCGACGGCGGCGCACGCGCCGCGCATGCCGCCCCCGGCGGGGGCGAGGCGGACGCGGGGGCGTCCGCCGCAAAGCATCTGACCAGTGACGAGGAGTCCGGAGGGACCTCCCTATGACTACGGCTGCCCACCCGGAGCTCGAAGGGCTCGACAAGTACAAGTTCGGCTGGGCCGACTCGGACGAGGCCGGCGCCTCGGCGCGCCGCGGCCTGAACGAGGACGTCGTCCGCGACATCTCGGCCAAGAAGAACGAGCCCGACTGGATGCTCGACCTGCGCCTCAAGGGGCTGCGGCTGTTCAGCAAGAAGCCGATGCCCACCTGGGGCTCCGACCTGTCGGACATCGACTTCGAGAACATCAAGTACTTCGTGCGCTCCACCGAGGCGCAGGCCGCCTCCTGGGAGGAGCTCCCGGAGGACATCAAGAACACCTACGACAAGCTCGGCATCCCCGAGGCCGAGAAGCAGCGCCTCGTCGCCGGTGTCGCCGCCCAGTACGAGTCGGAGGTCGTCTACCACAAGATCCGTGAGGACCTTGAGGAGAAGGGCGTCATCTTCGTCGACACCGACACCGGCCTGCGCGAGCACCCGGAGATCTTCCAGGAGTACTTCGGCTCGGTGATCCCGGTCGGCGACAACAAGTTCGCCGCGCTCAACACCGCCGTGTGGTCGGGCGGCTCGTTCATCTACGTCCCGCCGGGCGTGCACGTGGAGATCCCGCTCCAGGCCTACTTCCGGATCAACACCGAGAACATGGGCCAGTTCGAGCGGACGCTGATCATCGCCGACGAGGGCTCCTACGTCCACTACGTCGAGGGCTGCACCGCGCCGATCTACAAGTCCGACTCGCTGCACTCCGCCGTGGTGGAGATCGTCGTGAAGAAGGACGCGCGCGTCCGGTACACGACGATCCAGAACTGGTCCAACAACGTCTACAACCTGGTGACCAAGCGCGCCGTCGCCTACGAGGGCGCCACCATGGAGTGGGTCGACGGCAACATCGGCTCCAAGGTCACCATGAAGTACCCGGCCGTGTACCTGCTCGGCGAGCACGCCAAGGGCGAGACCCTGTCGATCGCGTTCGCGGGCGCGGACCAGCACCAGGACGCCGGCGCGAAGATGGTGCACGCCGCGCCGAACACCTCCAGCAGCATCATCTCCAAGTCGGTTGCGCGCGGCGGGGGCCGCACGTCCTACCGCGGGCTGGTGCAGATCCAGGAGGGCGCCGAGCACAGCAAGTCCACGGTCAAGTGCGACGCGCTGCTCGTCGACCAGATCAGCCGGTCCGACACCTACCCCTACGTCGACGTCCGCGAGGACGACGTGGAGATGGGCCACGAGGCGACCGTCTCCAAGGTGTCGGAGCAGCAGCTGTTCTACCTGATGAGCCGCGGCCTCACCGAGGACGAGGCGATGGCGATGATCGTGCGCGGCTTCGTCGAGCCGATCGCGCGCGAGCTGCCCATGGAGTACGCCCTCGAGCTGAACCGGCTCATCGAGCTGCAGATGGAAGGAGCCGTCGGCTGATGGGGCTGGAGCAGAAGCCTCTCTCGACGCTGCACGAGAAGGCGTCCTACGAGGTCGCCGACTTCGAGGTGCCCACGGGCCGCGAGGAGGAGTGGCGGTTCACCCCGCTGCGCCGCCTGCGCGGCCTGCACAACGGCACCGCCGAGGACGGCGGCAAGGTCCTGGTGGAGGTCGAGGCGGCGCCCGAGGTGACCGTCGAGACCGTCGGACGCGACGACGATCGCCTCGGCAGGGCCTACGTCCCCGCCGACCGCGTCAGCGCCCAGGCGTGGAGCTCCTTCACCCAGGCCACGGTCGTGACCGTCCCGAAGGAGACCGCCGCCTCCGCGCCGACCGTGCTGCGGCTGCGCGGCGAGGACGCCTCGGCCGCCGCCTACGGGCACACCACGATCGTCCTCGAGCCGTTCGCCGAGGCCACCGTCGTGCTGGCGCACCGGGGCTCGGCGACCTACGCCGACAACGTCGAGTTCGTCGTCGGCGACGGCGCCCGGCTGTCGGTGATCAGCCTGCAGGACTGGTCGGACGACGGCGTCCACGTCTCCCACCAGCACGCCAGGCTCGGCCGCGACGCCCGGTTCGTCTCGCACAACGTCTCGCTCGGCGGCGACGTCGTGCGGATCTCCCCGTCGGTCGCCTACGAGGGGCCCGGCGGCGACGCCGAGCTGTACGGGGTGTACTTCGTCGACGGCGGCCAGCACCTGGAGCACCGCCTCCTCGTCGACCACGCCGTCCCGCACTGCCGCAGCCGCGTCGACTACCGCGGCGCCCTGCAGGACCAGGACGCGCACGCCGTATGGATCGGCGACGTGATCATCCGCGCCGAGGCCGAGGGCACCGACACCTACGAGCTGAACCGCAACCTCGTGCTCACCGACGGCACGCGGGTCGACTCCGTGCCGAACCTGGAGATCCTCACCGGCGAGGTCGCCGGCGCGGGGCACGCCTCGGCGTCCGGTCGGCTGGACGACGAGCACCTGTTCTACCTCCAGGCGCGCGGCATCACCTTCGACGAGGCGCGGCGCATGGTGGTCCGGGGCTTCCTCGGCCAGCTCGTCGAGCGCATCGAGGTCGCCGAGGTGCGCGAGAAGGTGCGCGAGGCGATCGAGGCGGAGCTCGACCAGGGAGCGGCGAAGTGACCTACGTGAAGGTGTGCGCGCTGGACGAGGTCCCCGCCGACGGGGCGCTCGGCGCCGAGGTCGACGGCGAGCCCGTCGTCATCGCGCGCAGCGGCGACGACGTGTTCGCGCTGAACGACATCTGCTCGCACGCCGAGGTCTCGCTCTCCGAGGGCGAGGTCTACAACGGCACCATCGAGTGCTGGCTGCACGGGTCCTGCTTCGACCTGCGCAGCGGCAAGCCCACCAACCCGCCGGCCACGCAGCCGGTCGCCACCTACAAGGTCAAGGTCGAGGACGGCGACGTCTACGTCTCGCTCGCCGGCGACGACTGACCGCACGACGAAGGACTGTACGCACTATGGCCACCCTTGAGATCCGCGACCTCCACGTCTCCGTCGGCGACGGCTCCGACGGCGCGAAGGAGATCCTGCGCGGGGTCGACCTGACCGTGAAGGCCGGCGAGACCCACGCGATCATGGGGCCGAACGGCTCCGGCAAGTCCACCCTCGCCTACGCGGTCGCGGGCCACCCGAAGTACGAGGTGACCTCGGGCTCCGTCACGCTGGACGGCGAGGACGTCCTGGCCATGTCGGTCGACGAGCGCGCCCGCGCCGGGCTCTTCCTGGCGATGCAGTACCCGGTCGAGGTGCCCGGCGTCTCGGTCTCCAACTTCCTGCGCTCGGCCGTCACCGCCGTGCGCGGCGAGGCCCCGAAGCTGCGCGAGTTCTCCAAGGAGATGAAGGCGGCGATGGACGCCCTGTCCATCGACCCGGCGTTCGCGCAGCGCAGCCTGAACGAGGGCTTCTCCGGCGGTGAGAAGAAGCGGCACGAGATCCTGCAGCTGGAGATGCTGAAGCCGAAGGTCGCCGTCCTGGACGAGACGGACTCCGGCCTCGACGTCGACGCGCTCAAGGTCGTCTCCGAGGGCGTCAACCGGTTCGCGTCCGGCGACACCGGCGTCCTGCTCATCACCCACTACACGCGCATCCTGCGGTACGTGAAGCCCGACTTCGTGCACGTGTTCGCCGGCGGCCGCGTCGTGGCCGAGGGCGGCCCCGAGCTGGCCGACGAGCTGGAGAACGAGGGTTACGAGAAGTACGTGAAGGCGGGCGCTTCCCTATGAGTGGAACCGGGGGCCTTCTGCCTGAGGAGCTGAAGAAGGACTTCCCGCTGCTGGGGCGCACGGTCCGCGGCGGGAGGCCGCTCGTCTACCTCGACTCGGGCGCGACGTCGCAGAAGCCCGTCCGGGTGCTGGACGCGGAACGGGAGTTCTACGAGCGGCACAACGCGGCGCCGCACCGCGGGGCGCACCTGCTCGCCGAGGAGGCGACGGAGGCCTACGAGAGCGCCCGCGCGTCCATCGCCCGGTTCGTCGGCGCGACGCCCGCCGAGATCGTGTTCACCAAGAACGCCACCGAGGGCATCAACCTGGTCGCCTACGCTATGAGCAACGCGGCCACCGCCGGCCCCGAGGCCGAGCGGTTCGCCGTGGGCCCCGGCGACGAGGTCGTGGTGTCGGAGATGGAGCACCACGCCAACCTCGTCCCGTGGCAGCAGCTGTGCCGGCGGACGGGCGCCACCCTGCGCTGGTTCGGCATCACCGACGAGGGCCGCCTCGACCTGGACGACCTGGACGGCATCGTCAACGAGCGCACGAAGATCGTCGCGCTGACGCACCAGTCGAACGTGCTCGGCACCGTCCCGCCGATCGAGCGGATCGTGGCGCGCGCCCACGCGGTCGGCGCGCTGGTCCTGCTGGACGCCGCGCAGTCGGTGCCGCACCAGCCCGTGGACGTGGCCCGGCTCGGCGCCGACTTCCTCGTGTTCTCCGGCCACAAGATGCTCGGCCCGACCGGCATCGGCGTGCTGTGGGGCCGCGGCGAGCTGCTGGAGGCCATGCCGCCGTTCATCACCGGCGGCTCCATGATCGAGGTCGTCCACATGGAGGAGTCCACGTTCATGCCGCCGCCGCAGCGGTTCGAGGCGGGCGTCCCGATGACCGCCCAGGCCGTCGGGCTCGGCGTGGCGTGCGACTACCTCGCCGAGATCGGCATGGACCGCGTGCACGCCCACGAGGAGGCCCTGGTCGGCTACTCGCTGGAGCGGCTCGGCGAGATCCCCGGCGTCCGCGTCATCGGCCCCGGCACCACCGAGGCCCGCGGCGGCGCCGTGTCGTTCACCGTCGACGGCATCCACCCGCACGACGTCGGGCAGGTCCTGGACGACCAGGGCGTCGAGGTGCGCGTCGGCCACCACTGCGCGTGGCCGATCTGCCGCCGCTTCGGCATCCCGGCGACCACCCGCGCGACGTTCTACCTCTACAACACCCTCGCCGACGTGGACGCGCTCGCCGACGGGGTACGGCACGCTCAGAAGTTCTTCGGCACCGCCTGAGGAACACGCTGAGTGGTGCCCGGGTTGTAGCGAGAAAGGCTTGGAAGGGACGCCATGCAGTTGGAGGCGATGTACCAGGAGGTCATCCTGGACCACTACCGCAATCCCCTGCACAAGGGGCTGCGGGAGCCGTTCGAGGGGGAGGCGCACCACGTCAACCCCACGTGCGGCGACGAGGTGACGCTCCGCGTCCACCTGGAGGGCGAGGGCCAGGACGCCACGGTCGCCGACGTGTCGTACGACGCCATGGGCTGCTCGATCAGCCAGGCGAGCGCGTCGGTGATGTCCGACCTGCTGATCGGCAAGTCCGTGAAGGAGGGGATGGCCGTCGGCGAGGAGTTCCTGGCGCTGATGCAGTCCCGCGGCCAGGACGTCGCGCCGGACGAGGACGTCCTGGAGGACGCCGTCGCCTTCGCCGGGGTCTCGAAGTACCCCGCCCGGATCAAATGCGCCCTGCTCGCCTGGATGGCGTGGAAGGACGCGACCGCCCGCGCACTCGGAGAGGCACCATGACCGACACGCCCGCGACCGACACGCCCGCCGCCGAGGCCACCGACGCCGAGGTCCCCGCGGCCCCCGCCTCCGAGCAGGAGGAGGAGATCCTGGAGGCCCTCAAGGACGTCGTCGACCCCGAGCTCGGCATCAACGTCGTCGACCTCGGCCTGGTGTACGGCGTCGACCTGTCCGACGAGGTCGCCACCCTGGACATGACGCTGACCAGCGCCGCCTGCCCGCTCACCGACGTGATCGAGGACCAGGCGCACAGCGCGCTGGAGGGCCTCGTCAAGGACGTCAAGATCAACTGGGTCTGGCTTCCGCCGTGGGGCCCAGACAAGATCACCGACGAGGGCCGCGACCAGCTCCGCGCCCTCGGGTTCAACGTCTGACGGCTCCGCGGACCCGGTCCGCGGGCCCGGCCGGCACCGGTCGACGTGAACGATGAGGCCGCGCCCCGTCCGGGGCGCGGCCTCACGCGTCCCCGGGCCCGGCGATCCGCCGGAGCATCTCGACCGCCTTCGCGTGGTCGCCGGTGCGCCTGGCCTTGCCGTGCCGCTGCCGCATCGTGACGGTCTCGCGCAGCCGCCCGGACCGGCCGAGAAGGAGGACGGCGGTCGCCAGGGTCTCGTCCAGCTCGCGGCGGTACCGCCAGGGGAGCCGCCGCGCGAGAGGCAGCAGATGCTCCGCGTACTCGGCGGTGCAGCGGAGCGCCTCCTCGTCCGCGCCGCCGTCCAGATGGGCGGCGAGGCGCATGCGAAGGGCCATGGTGAACTCTTCCCCGAACGCGCCGGGGTGCGTCGCGGCGATCGACCGGTACAGCCCCACCCCCTCGTCGAGGGCCCTCGCGGCGTCCGCGTGGCGGTCCTTCTCCCGCAGCCGCGCACCGAGTTTGCACAGGGCGGCCGCGAGGTCGCGCCGGACCGCCCCCGGGTTGCCGAGCGCGGCCGATCGGAACAGCTCCACGCCCTCCTGGAGGTCCCGCAGGGCCTCGCCGTGCCGCCGGAGCGCGGCCAGGGCGTCGGACCGGGTGCACAGCGCCCCGGCCAGGCCGGCGCGGAACGCGACCGGGTTGGTCTCGGCGAGCTCCCGGCGGACGCGGACGGCGTCGTCGCCGGCCTCCAGCGCCTCCTCCGCCTTCCCCGTCTGCTCCAGCAGGGCGCTGAGGTTGGTGAGCGCGATGCCGAGGTCGGCCAGATGGGCGGCGCGGTCGACGGCGGTGAGGCGCCGGTACAGCTCGACCGCCTCGCCCGTGGCCGCGAGGGCGTCCTCGGGGTCCCCCAGCGCGGCGAGGCGGTTCCCGAGGTTGTCGAGTGCCCCGGCCAGCTTCGCGAGGTAGCGGGGCGGAGCGGTCTCGGCGAGCCGCCGCCGGATCCGCACCGACTCCCAGGAGGCCTCCAGGGCGCGGTCCCGGTGCCCCAGTTCGGCGAGGCGGTTGCCCAGGTTGTTGAGCGAGGAGGCGAGGTTCTCCAGCCTCGCGGCCGAACCGCTCTCGGCGAGGCGCCGGTCGAGCTCCACTCCCTCCTCGGTGGCCTCCAGCGCCTCCGGGCGCATTCCCAGGTGCGCCTGGCAGATGCCGAGGTTGACCAGCGCGCCGGAGAGGTCGGACAGGTATTCGCCCGGACGCTGTTCCGCCGGCCGCCGGTAGGCGGCGACCGCCTCCCGCGCGGACTCCATGGCCTCCGCGTAGAGCCCGGCCTTGATCAGCCGGCCGGTGAGCTTGGTATGGGTGAGGGCGCGGTCCTCGAGCACGCCGTCTCCTTCCCGCGGCGCCCGGCCGAGCCGCTGCTCCGCCCAGCGGCGGGTGATGGCGGCGACGCCGGGGTCCAGGTCGACGTCTCGCCGCTCCGGCAGCAGGGCCTCGACCGCGTCCAGCAGCGCGGGATCGAGGTCCGGCAGCTCGGCCAGGGCGGTGAGCGCGGCGCCGCCGGCCTGGACCGCCAGTTCGGGCCGCGCCCTGAGCAGGGGGAAGAGCCGCCCGTCCCGGACGTGCGGCCAGCGCCGCGCGGTCTCGACGAGCACGGTCATGGCGGAGCGGGTCCACGCCTTCCCGCCCGCCCCGAGCAGGCGTTCGGCCGCGTCGGCGGCCCAGGGGTCGCTCGGGTACGGGTGGTCATGGCCCGGGGTCGTCAGCGCGACGAAGTCCTCGCCGAGCCGGTCCGGGTAGAGCGGCCGCAAAACGCCGGCGGACCCGGGCGGCGGCGGGTAGCAGACGGCGTGGTCCTTGATGATCTGACCGGGGTGCAGAACGGACTCCACCTCGGCCCGGACCAGCGCCTCAACCGCCTCCGCGCGCGGAAGGCCGCCGGTCAGGGTGGCCGTGTAGACGGCCTGGCCCATCGCGTCCGCGCCGGTGCTCAGCAGGCCGCGGTGGAGCTCCTCCCAATGGACGCGCTCGCGCGACAGGAGGAACATCGAGACCTCCGCGGGCAACCGCGGCGCCCGGGCGCCCTCCTCATGGGCGAGCACCGCGGCGAGCGCGGCCATGTGCACCGCGAGCACCTGGGTGTAGCCGTCGTCCGCCATGACCGCTTCGGGCGCCGGTACGAGGCGCGCCCCGGGCACGTCCAGCAGCGCCGCGTACCGGTCGCGCGCCTCCTCGAACAGCCTGCCGCGGCCGTGCGCGCCCGCTTCGAGGGCGTCCAGGGCGCTCGCCCCGGCCTCCAGCCCGAGATCGGCGTCCAGCCTGTGCGCGAGGGTCTGCCACCAGGTGCCGGCCGGGCGCGCCAGCAGCAGCACCCGCACCTTGGGCCCTTCCGCGCCGCGCAGGTCGGAGAGCATCCTGAGCAGGTCGGCGACGTCCCAGCGTTCGGCGTAGTCGGCGACGACCAGCAGCCCCCGTGCGGCGCGCAGGTCGCCCGGCGCGAACTCCGGCGGCGCGGCCGGATCGTGGCGGTGCAGCGCGGTGAGGACCGTCCAGCCGTCGGCACTCCAGAGCCGCGCCGCCTGGGCGGCCAGGCGGGACTTGCCCTGCCCTCCCGGCCCGTGCACGAGCCGCACGGACAGTGCCGCCCGCCCGTCGCGCCACTCGCGCAGGCCCGCCAGTTCGGCCTCGCGCCCGGTGAACGGCACCGCCTCGCTCGACACGCGGAGCAGCCGGCTCGGCTGGGCCCGGGCCTCGGCCGCCGAGGGCGGGGAACCCCGCGGCCGCCACCACCTGAGGCGGTACGGGTCCTCGGCCTCGTACACGACCATGTCGCGGCCCGCCTGGAAGACCCGGCCGAACGGCCCCGCCGAGGCGCGCTGGGTCAGCATGCCGTCCCGGTCCCTTCAACTCGATCACCGCCATGGGACACCGCCGCGCGGCGGCGGGCAAGCGGGGCCGCCGACCTGGCCGCGGTCGGCCGCCGCGGGCGGGCCGCTTCTAAGGTGGCATCTGTGAGAGATGCGTTCCCCGGGAGCGATCCGGCGCTGGTCGCCCGCCGGGCCGCGTCGTTCGGCGGCGAGGCGGCGGCCTACGCGAAGGAGCGTCCCGACTATCCGGACGCGGCCGTGCGGTGGGCGCTGGAGCCGGTCGCCGGGCGCGGGCGGCTCCGGGTCCTGGATCTCGGCGCCGGGACGGGCAAGCTGACGCAGGTGCTGCTGCGGACGGGCGTGGACGCGGCCGGCGTGGTGGCCGTGGAGCCCGACGCGGCGATGCTGGCGGAGCTGCGGCGGCGCGTGCCGGGCGTGCGGGCCCTCCGGGGAAGCGCCGAGGCCGTGCCGCTCGAGGACGGAGCCGTCGACGCGGTGCTCGTCGGGCAGGCCATGCACTGGTTCGATCCGGACCGGGCGCTGCCGGAGATCCACCGGGTCCTCGCGGAGGGCGGCGTCCTCGGCGGGCTGTGGAACACCGACGACGACCGGGTGCCGTGGGTCGCCGGGCTGAAGCGGGTGGCGCGCAGCAGCGTGTCCGCCTCGAACTGGCGGTCGAAGACGCTGCCCGAGACCCGGTGGTTCCCGGGGTTCGAGCGGGCCGAGTTCCCGCACGCGCAGCGGCGGACCGCCGAGTCGCTGGCGGCGACCGTCGGGACGCACTCGCACATGCTGGTGCTGGACGCCGAGGAGCGCGCCGCCGCCCTCGGCCGGGTGCTGGAGTACCTTCACGGCACCCCGGAGACGGCCGAGGGGGAGTTCGACCTGCCGATCGTCACTCTTGCCGCGCGTGCTCCGCGGGGTCGCGGGTAGCGTCCCCGGGCGGCCTGGGCGGCCAGACGGTGGTGGTGATCGGCCACAGCGACCAGACCGCCAGGACGAATCCGAGGCGCCCCGGCCAGGCGTCGAGGGCCCGCGTGCGGTCCGCGTCGCCGACCAGCGCGATCATCGCCAGGAGCAGGCCGCACGCGATGGCCGTGGCGAGGACCGCCTTGCCGAACTCGCGCCACTCGTGGCGCGCGCGGGCCGCCCCGTACCTGGGGCTGCGCGTGGGCGGCGGGCCGCCCGCGAAGCGGTGGGCGAAGCGCTCGTCCGCCCAGCGCACCATGCTGTGGCCGAACGCGACCGAGTAGCCGAGGTAGGCGGCCGCCAGCCCGTGGCCGGTGCCGGCGGTCGCGCCGCCGCGCAGGTCGACGACCGCGGCCGCCAGCAGGACCAGGTCGAGCAGCGGGACGCACAGCAGGAGCGCCGCGCCGGTGCGGCGCAGGCGCAGCGCGTAGCGGGCGAGGAGGCCGGCGGCGAGGACGACCCAGAAGCCGATCTCGCATGCGGTGATGACCGCCAGGAGCACGTGGAATCCCTTCTCGACGCGGGTTTCCATCGTCTGCTCCGGACGGCCGCCGATCGTCGTCTGCGGTGAGGTTCCGGGGGTCGTCCGAAGGATGTACGGGCGCTCCTCACCCGGGCGGAAGTGGAGACCCCGGCCGGGATGCTGAGATGGACGCGTGCACAGCCTCCGACGTCTCACCACCCCCCAGGACGCGCTGATCGCCGCGGCCGCGTTCGCGGGAGGGCTCGTGGTGCTCGCGGCGCACGGCCACACGGTCTGGTCCGAGAGCTGGAACCCGCCGTTCGCGGTGCGGCTCGTCCCGCTGGCCGGGCTGTGCGCGGCGATGCCGCTGAGGCGGACGGCGCCGCTCACCTGGCTGCTGCTGGCGACCCCGTTCAACTTCGTCGACGTAGCGTTCGGGCCGAGCCTCGCCACCGCGATGATCTACGGGGACGCGCTGTACGCCGCGAGCCTGTACGGGCGGCGCCGGACGGCGGAGTGGCTGCTCGGGACGACGCTCGCCGCGAGCCTGGCGGTGGCGGCCGCCGTCGCGCTCGCGCTGCGCGGCGTCGCGGTCGGCGTGCTCGCGGCGTCGCTCACCGGGGTGGTGTGGGTGACCCCCGTGCTGACCGCGATGGCGGTCCGGGAGCACCGCTCCCGGGCCGAGGCCGAGCGCCAGCGCGCCGAGCAGGTCGCGCGCCTGGCCGAGATGGACCGGCGGGCCGCGGTGACCGCCGAGCGCGCCCGGATGGCCCGCGAGCTGCACGACGTGATCGCCAACCATCTGAGCGCGGTCGCGCTGCACTCCTCGGCCGTCCTGAAGGTGCAGGGCCTCGACCGGGAGGAGGTGAACCGGGCCATGGAGGTGATCCGGGAGAACAGCGTGCGGGGGCTGGCCGAGATGCGGCGGATGATCGGGCTGCTGCGCGAGGGCGACGCCGAGGACCCGGCGGCCCGGCCGCGCCTGGCGGAGCTGGACCGGCTCGTCCGGCACACCGCGCGGCCCGACCTGTCGGCGCGGCTGGAGGTCGCCGGCGAGCAGCCGGACCTGCCGGCGGCGGTCGAGCTGGCCGCCTACCGGATCGTCCAGGAGGCGCTGACGAACGCGCTCAAGCACGCCGGGTCCGGGTACGCCGACGTGCGGGTGGAGTACGCGGGCGGGCGCGTGGTGATCGACGTGCTGAGCCCGCTCGGCCCGGACGGCTCCCGGCTGCCGGGCACCGGCAGCGGCCTGGTCGGGATGCGCGAGCGCGCCGTGATGCTCGCCGGCAGGTTCGACGCCGGGCCGGACGGCGGCCGGTGGCGGGTGCACGCCGAACTGCCCGTCGACTCGCTGAGCGGGGCGGCATGAGCGGCGAGCCGAGCGGGACGAGCGCTGAGCAGGGCCGTGTGGGCGGCGGGCCGGGCGGTCCGATCGAGGTGCTGGTGGCCGACGACCAGGCCGCCGTCCGGGCGGGGCTGGTGCTGATCCTCGGCGCCGCGCCGGACGTCCGGGTGGTCGGCGAGGCCGCGGACGGCGCGCGGGCGGTGGAGCTGGCCCGCGAGCTGCGCCCCGACGTCGTGCTCATGGACGTCCGCATGCCCGTCCTGGACGGCATCGCCGCCACCCGGCGGATCGCCGGGTTCACCGACGTCCTGGTGCTGACGACGTTCGACATGGACGAGTACGTGTTCGGCGCGCTGCGGGCGGGCGCGGCCGGGTTCCTGCTCAAGGACGTCGACGCCGACAAGCTGGTGGAGGCGGTGCGGACGGTCGCGGCGGGCGAGGGCATCATCGCCCCCAAGGTCACCCGGCGGCTGATCGGGGCCTTCGCCGCCCGGCCCGCCGTGCCCGCCGAGGTACCGGGGCTGGCCGAGCTGACGCCGCGCGAGCGCGAGGTGTTCGCCTGCCTCGGGGAGGGCCTGTCGAACGGGCAGATCGCCGCCCGGCTCGCCATGGCCGAGACGACGACCAAGACGCACGTGAGCCGCATCCTCGGCAAGCTCGGGCTCGCCGGCCGCGTCCAGGCGGCCATCCTCGCCCAGGAGACGGCCGTCACCGGGCTTTCCGGCCTTGATCCACATAAGGGATCAACCGGGGCGGACTAGGCCCGCAGCGGCGATCTCAGCGCGACATGGCTCGGATCAGGTCGGCCACCCGGACGATGCCGAGGCAGCGGCCGACCTCGTCGACCACGACGAGGTCGTCGTAGACGCGCTCGTCCGCGGCCCCGGCGGCCCGCAGCGCGGCGATCGCCGGGACGGTGCGCGGGACCGGGCGCGGCGGGTCGGCGAGCCGCGCGGCGGGCCGGCGCGCGTGCAGGGCATGGCCGTAGGCGCCCGACAGCTGGAGCAGGAAGCGCGTCCGGTCCACGGTGAAGCTCGGCCGCTGCCGCTCGTCCACCAGGACGACGCTGGTCGCGCCGGTCTCGGCGGTGAGCGCGTTGAGCACCTCGCCGGCGGTCGCCGTCCGCGGCAGCGTCACGGCGGGGAGGGTGAACTCCGACACGCGCGGTCCCAGTCCGGCGCCGGGCCGGGCGGGCGCCGCGGCCTCCCCGGTGACCGGGATGGTGACCGGCATCCCCGGCCGCCACTCCGGCGGAGCGAGGGCCGGCCCCTGGACGAGCCGGACGCCGGTCTCGCGCATGTGCACCACCTGGTCGCGGGCGGCCATGCCGGGCGCCAGGACGTGCGTCTCCAGCCGGTGGGCCAGCTCGACGAGGCTCGCCACGAGCGCCGCGCGGCGCGGATCGGCGGCCGCAGTCCGGGCCAGCCCGGGATCGAGCTTGAGCAGGTAGGAGGCGCCTTCCACGAGCAGGTCGAGCGGCGTGTGCGCCGAGCCGAGGCCGGAGAGCCCGACGAGGTAGCCGGCGCGGCGCAGCGCGGACAGCGCGGCGGCGAGGGCCGGGCGGCGCGCGGGCGGGAAGCCCCCGCCGACGCACAGGATGATCTCCTGCGGGCGCCGTCCGGTGTCGCCGAGGCCGCGGTGCAGCTCGGCCAGCAGGTCCTCGCCGCCGGCGAGGGTCTCGGCGCGCAGCCCGATCTGGATCGGCAGCGGCGTGCCCAGCCCGGCGGCCGCGCGGGCGGCCTCGACCGCGCGCCGCACGTCCCCGGACGCCGGGTCGGGCCGCATCGGTCCGCCGGACGGGCCGGGCGGGCCGGACGGAGCGGACGGTGCGGCGTGCGCCTCCACGGCGACGACGGCGCCCGTGCCGAGGTCGACCACGGGATGGAACACAGCCCGGGCCGGGACGAGCGCATCGAGGGTGTCGGTGGCGGACACAGGCGCATCATGCCGCCCGCGGCCCGGTCAAACCAGACTTGTTGGGAGAAGTTAACCCACAGTTCCCGAGGTCACGCGGCCGGCCGGCATCCGGTCACAGCCCGCGGCCAGCCACGGCCGACAGCAGGTACGTCACGCCGGCGACGGCCGCCAGCCACACGTAGGCGGTGATGTCGGCGCCGCGCAGCGCCTGCACCACGAGCCCGCCGACGACCGCGACGGTCAGCACGTCGCCGGTCATCGCGGCGGCCCGCAGGTGCGCGCGGGCCCGGGTGCCCGACCCGAACCCCTCGCTGAGCGGCAGCGCCGGCTCGTTGCGCCGGTAGGCGAGATACGCCGCGTACCCGGCCAGCGCGGCCAGTGCGATGAGGGCCGTGCCCGACCGCCCGTCGGCGGCCAGCACGGCCCCGACCACCACACCGGCGCCCAGGACGAGCCCTGGGACGGCCCACCGGCTGAGACTGCGGCGTTCGGGAGCGATCCACATGTGCTCATCCTTGCGGATCGGCGCACGCGGGGGACCGGCAACGCGCCGGGCTGTATCTTTCCGCTTCGTGGCGCAATTTCGAATGAACGGCTCGAAGATGCTCGCCGTCGACCTCGGCGGCGAGACGATCCGGGCGCTGAACGGCTCGATGGTGGCCTACGAGGGCCAGATGTCGTTCAAGCGGCAGGGCATGACGGGCGGCGAGGGGCTGCGGGGCGCCCTCAAGCGCAGGATCGCCGGCGAGGGCATGACCCTCATGGAGATCACCGGGCAGGGGACGGTCTACCTGGCGAGCGAGGCGACGGAGGTGACCCTCGTCCAGCTCACCGGCGACACCCTGTTCGTGGAGTCGGAGAGCCTGCTGGCGCTCGACGGGAGCCTCCAGACGGGCGTCCAGTTCGTGGGGCTGCGGGGGATGGGCACGGGCCAGGGCCTCGCCACCACCAAGGTCGACGGGCACGGGACGGTCGCGATCCTCTCGCAGGGCCCGGCCATCGCGCTGGAGGTGACGCCGCAGACGCCGCTGTGCGTCGACCCGCACGCCTACGTCTGCCATCACGGGCAGCTGCAGCAGGACGTGGTCACCGACGTCAACTGGCGGACGGTGATCGGCCAGGGATCGGGGGAGAGCGTGCAGTTCCGGTACCAGGGGCACGGGCTGGTCTACGTCCAGCCGGCCGAACGCGGCGGGATTCTGGAGATCTGATGCCCGGCTACCAGTCGATCAATTCCAAGATGCTCCAGGTCCGGATCGGGCCCGGGCAGGAGGTCTACAGCAAGCGCGGGGCCATGCTGGCCTACACCGGCCCGGTGTCGTTCGCCCCGTCCACCACGGCGGGGCAGGGCATCGGCGGTGCCCTCGGGCGCGCCGTCGCCGGCGAGCACAGCGCGATGATGCACGTGACCGGCCAGGGCAGCGTCATGTTCGGCCATGGCGGGCTGCACGTGTCCGTTGTCGAGCTGAACGGCGCCGACACCCTGTACGCCGAGGCCGACCGGCTGCTCGTGCACGACGCGACCCTGCAGGTCGGGACCATGTTCATGGGCGAGCAGGGCGGCGTGCGCGGCATCGTGCGCGGCGCGGTCACCGGGCAGGGCCTGTTCACCACGACGCTCACCGGGCACGGCGCGTGCGCCCTGCTGTCGCACGGCGGCGTGATGGAGCTGCCGATCACCCCGCAGCGCCCCGTCCACGTCGACCCGCAGGCGTACGTGGCCCACCGCGGCCAGGTGCAGAACAAGCTCACCACGGCGGTGGGGCTGCGCGACCTGATCGGGCGCGGCTCCGGCGAGGGCTTCCAGCTGGAGCTGAGCGGCTCCGGCGTCGTCTACGTCCAGGCCAGCGAGAGGAAGATCTGACCGTGAGCACGTTCGGCACGCAGACCTGGAACCCCACGACCCTGCCGTCCAACGACAACGTCAACCCCTACGCCTTCAGCGTCGACCTCAACGGCCAGTGGTTCGCGCAGAAGGGCAAGATGATCGCCTACTACGGGCAGATCAGGTTCGAGGCGCTGTCGGCCGGCCCGCTGGACTCCCTCGTCGCGCACACGTTCAACTCCCCGCTGTACGCGCAGGACTGGATCGTCGCGCAGGGGCAGGGCAAGCTCGTCCTGGCCGACCGCGGGTTCGACGTCAACTCCTTCGACCTGGAGGAGGGCAACCTCACCGTCCGGGCCGGGAACCTGCTCGCCTTCGAGCCGGGCCTGGAGCTGAAGCAGTCGATCATCCCGGGGTTCCTGACCCTGATCGGCACGGGCCGGTTCGTCGCCGCGTCCAACGGGCCCGTGCACTTCGTCGAACCGCCGATCCGCGTCGACCCGCAGGCGCTGCTCGGCTGGGCCGACTGCCCCTCGCCCTGCCACCACTACGACCACTCCTACATGCGCGGCGCGTTCGGCGCCGCCCGGATGATCTTCGGGATCGGCGGCTCGTCCGGCGAGGAGCACCAGTTCGACTTCACCGGCCAGGGCACCGTGATGATGCAGTCGTCGGAGGTCGTGATGAACGAGGACGTCCTGCTGCGCGACCTCGAAGGCCAGATCGGACTGGTCGGCACGTCCGGCCTCCAGCGGCTCCAGCACACGATCACGCAGCGGCTCGCCGCCGAGCGCCAGGGCTGACCCCCCGGGGGCCGGACGCGCGCGGCCGGCCCCCCGGGCCGCCGGGGCAGGGCTGGGGGTGCAGCGCGAACGTGGGGTGGCGCCGCGGGAGGCCGGACCGGCCCACGCCTCAGAGA